>NZ_JAMQON010000004.1:178987-449922 GCF_031624395.1 Halomicroarcula saliterrae | reverse complement strand
GGCGGCCATAGCGGTGAGGTTGCCTCCCGTACCCATCCCGAACACGGAAGATAAGCTCACCAGCGTTCCGGCGAGTACTGGAGTGCGCGAGCCTCTGGGAAATCCGGTTCGCCGCCACCATTCATTCCGGTTTTTCAGCCTACTGCGGAGAGTCATCTCTCCGCAGTGGGCTTTCCCTATTTATGCAGAGTGTAACTACTGTGTCGCGCGTAGAAGCATCAGTATGGCTCGCGAAGTCAAACTGAACGAACTGACGGAACTGCTCGATTCCGCGTCGTATCCACTGTCGGTCGATACCGCTCGACAGGAGTTCGAGGACGTGGAACTCGTCTATGCCGACGGCACCGAGTCGCTACGCGATGTGCTCGACCGTGTCGAGGACAACCGGTTTGACTCGGTGGACGAGGCCCAGTCGTCGATTCTCAACACCGTCCCGGTCGAAGGCGTCGGCGAACCCGGGCAGTCCGAGGGCGAGGGCTAGCGGAATTCGCTACTCTTAAGCGACTCACTCTTTTACTGTGAACTGCGCCAAGGTGGCAGAGTCCGGCCTAACGCAGCGGCCTGCAGAGCCGCCCATCGCCGGTTCAAATCCGGCCCTTGGCTTTCTGTGACGAACAGTCGGTGAGCGGCAGCCACGCGCATCTGTCACTCTGAGAGAAGCCTCTATCGGGACTGCGCTTTCGAGTTGTTAGCCGGACAGCAACAGTCTCCCCGTGGAGATACGCGTCCACCTTGCAGGGCCGTTACCCGATACTTATCTTACCGTGCAGAGTACAAGAGCCAATACGTAGCAGATCCCGGCTGCCGGCCAATCTTATAACTATGAACGAACTGCAACAATTCGACCAGTGGGGTCGTGACAGTCAACTGTACGCGGATTTCGTCGACAACGCACAACGTCTTCTGGCCGAGGATAGGGAGTTCCAGACGGCACGAGACGAGTGGCAGGCGTTTTTCACTACCAGCCACGGGGACATCTTCGGTTCGCTGCCGCTGGATAACCCGGTAGATGACCTGTTCATCGACTCACTGTACTACGATTTCGTCGTCGACCAGCTCATCGAGTTCGCGGAGCAGTCCTTCGAGTTCACCCTCGTCAATCAGGAACCGCGGGTCAACACCGAGACGCTCTCGTTCAGCTTTCAGGCCCTGCACGAACGTGTCCTCGCTACCGACACCCTGACAGATACGTTTGCGACAGCGCTCTCGAAAGACGACCTCCGCAACGCTGACACCGAGTTCCTTCGGTCGCTCTACGAGACTGTCTTCCCGCGCGAAATCCGACTCGCCCTCGGGGAGTACTACACACCGCGGGGCGTCGCCGAACTCGCCGTCGACGCGATGGAGGTCGCTGATATGGCGAGCGCCTCGTTTCTCGACCCCGGATGCGGGTCCGGCGTGTTCACCGCCGTCTGTATCGACCGGAAAATAGCTGCGATGGAAGCGACACACGAACCGGACGAAATCCTGTCCAGCGTCACGGCTTCGGTCTTCGGTATGGACCTCAACCCCGTCGCGGTGAAAAGCACGAAGCTCAACTATCTGTTGACACTGCTTCCGGTTATCGAGGAGGCGGACGCTGAAACGGTCGAAATACCGGTCTTCTTGACGGATGCACTCAAACTGACGCGGGACGAACCGATGACGGTCGACGGTACGGCCTTCGAACCGTCGGTCACCCACCTCGTCGGCAATCCGCCGTGGATTACCTGGGGGCGGCTCTCCGAGGACGTGAAAAGCCAGTGGCGCGAAACGTACGTCGACCAGCTCGACCTCCTGCCACACGACGGCGCAGTGTCACGGCTCGGGCACGGGAACGACGACATCGCCGTTCCGTACATCTGGGTCTGTGTCCACCACTACCTGCAGGAGAACGGCCAGGCCAGTTTCGTGCTGAAGCGCGACATCATGAAGGGGCCGGCCGGGAAGTTACTCCGAACGCTCACAGTCGCGGACCGACCGCTGGATGTGAGCCACATCCACGATTTCAACAAACTCCAGCCGTTCGGCGACCAGGTGGGAGCGAACGCCGCTGTCTACACGCTGTCGGCGGACACGGAGCCGACGTTCCCGATAGACACGACGTCGTGGACGGCCGATAGCGCTGTCACCGATTTCGCCACGACTGGGGCCATTCGAGAGACGCTGCGGGCGAGGGAAACCACCATCGTGCCGCTCGACGAGGACGATAGCACTTCGGCGTGGATTCGAGCCGACGCGGAACGGGGCGCGCTCGGCGACTGCGACCAGGAGATTCGCCACGGCGTAAAGGACGATGCACAGGACGTGTTCTCGATCGACCGGGAGCAACTCGATACCCTGGAGCCGGACCACGTCTACCCGTACATCAAATCGAAACACGTCGTCAAATACGGGCTGTTCGGTCACGAGCTCAGACTCGTCCCGATCCGGAAGGCAAACGAGGACAACGAGGACGAACTGCGAAGCAACTCACCGAAAACGTATCAGTATCTCGCGGACCGTCGGGAACAGCTCGAAGACCGGGCGTCGTCGTGGCTGGAGCAGGGTCCGTTTTACAACGTCTTCGGTCTCGGCGACTACACGTGGGCCGATTACAAGGTGGTCTGGTGTCGACTCGGGTTCAAACCGAACTTCGCCGTCGTCTCGACGGTCGAGGACGACGACCTGGGCGAAAAGATGGTCGTTCCCGGCGACCACTACATGTTCATCGGGACGGATTGCGAAGAGGAAGCCCACTTCCTCTGTGCGCTGCTGAACTCAGCTATCTACCAGCGCTCGCTGAAGGATATCGCCTCGGAGGGGAAGGCGAGCCTCTCTAAGTCAGTGGTCTCCCAGCTGGAACTCCCGGCGTGGCACGAGACCGAAGAGAGCCTGCGTCTGGCGGAACTCTCGATGGAGGCACACGATATCGTTCCGGCGTATACGGACACGAGCAAGCGCTCGTACAACAAGACCACTATCGAAGAGCTGGAACCGGTTCAGGCGGAGATCGACCGGACTGTCGAAGAGATGCTGTCAGCGGGGACGCTGTTCCCCGAGGTGGGTCAGCGCACGCTATCCACGTTCTGAGGTGTACACCCGGTCAGCGCCTTCCGGGACCTCCCCTTTCATCTGCGTGTAACTGAAGCGCCACTGGACAGCGGGACTAATCGTGATAACACCGGGTTTCGGCGGGTTTTCGATCATGCTCTCGAGCTCGGTTTCCTTGATCTCTGTCACGTCGTCGGACTTCTCTGAGACGAGATCTTCGAGCGCTGTGCGGAGTTCGGGTCGCGATATCTCGTCGTCGTTGTACGCCTGAATCCGCTGTGCTGCTGCGACGCTCTTCCGGTGGTCACCCGTCCGTTCTTTCGGGATATAGACGCAGTTCTCGAAGGTGTACCGCTCACCGCCCTCGACGTCTTCCCGACTGTAGACGATAAGGAGGATGTTGTACGGAACACCGACCAGGCGTTCCCCGAACGCTCGAATCTTACTCGACGACTGCGGGCGCGTGATGCGCGTGGTTTTCACGTCGACGTTGAAGTGCGGGAGGTCGATACCGGACGCTGCGCTACCGCGCCGTTCTAATTCGAGGGCCTCGTTCAGGTGCGCCCGCAGCGAGTCCTCGAAGTGGGTACCGATGTCTTTCGACTTGGTGGATTCGAGAACCGTCCCGTCGTTCGCCCCACACCAGTCGGCGACGAGATCGAGATGGTTCCGAAGATCTACGACCTTTTCAGCGTCCGAACTACCTGTCATACCTGTAGGTCACCGACTTGGTCTCAGTAGTCGCTACCGAAGAAACCACGCCTAAGAGTCGATATATCGTCAGTTACTTTCTAACGGGGGCTCTGTACACCGTGTCTACCTGGGAACGAACCACGGCTCCGCGTCGAAGCAGCGATACCCGGACAGATGCGTACGGATTTCGTCCGGAGTGGCGGGCCGTCCCTGCGCGCGTGACGGCCATGGCTGGCTGTACGGTCGAAAAGTAATCATTAAACCTCGCGGCGTCTGACCGTTGGAACATGCAACGACGAGCCGCGGCGGCATACTTCGTGTTCTTCCTCGTCGTCAGTGTCGCAGCGTATGCGTACATTGGCGTCGCGGAGAGTCAGCGGCCGGAGGTGGAACTCGACGGGGCGGAGCTGTCTAACGATTCCTCGTTCACCATCGACGGGCAGACCTACACTGTCTCGAACATCCACATGTCCGGTGGCGGCGGTGGTCACGGCGGTGGCGGTGGGTCGATGGCGGCCGACCTATCGTGGACGAACAACTCCTCACAGTACACTGCGACGGTAGAGGCAGGGTCTACGACGACGCTCGACAACACGACCTACAACGTCTCAACCGACAACTCGACGGGCACGCTGACGCTTACGGCCCAGCAGAACGTGACCCAGCTGCTCCGCGCGGACAGCGCCGTCGAGAACTCGCTGGCGACGCAGAACGGTACGGAGTACGTCGTCTACCGCCAGAACGACTCGCTCCGCCCGGTTTCGGAGTGGCTCCCGGAGCCCGAGACCCGGACGTTCACGACCGGTGACCAGTACACCTACCCGGCCGAGAGCGGGACACAGGCCACGACTATCACCAACGTGACAGACAGCGGCGCGACGGTCGAGTGGACCGCACCGCGACAGCGGACGGTCGAACTCAGCGAGGGCGGGAACCTCACGCTCGCCGACGGCCGGTACTTCGCTCACTTCCCCGACCAGAGCAATGTGCAGGTCGTCAGCGTCGACCAGTATCCGCAGTATCAGGAGACCCTCGACGCACAGAGCTACTTCCACGAGCGCAAGAACGGCATCTGGGGCATCTCGATTCTCAGTGGCATCGCGGCCGTGTTGATGCTCGGGATGGCGTACCTGCCGAACCGCGGCTGAGCGCGAAAACGGTTTTTTACTCGTCGCTGTTCCAGCTGACGTAGGCGAGCGCGACACCGAGCACCGCCATCAGCACCGAGCCGATTATCTGGAGCACTGCCCCGCCCGTGGTCGCCTGTGTCGTCCACGGGGCACCGATTATGGTGCCCGCCGCGACGAGCACGAGGAAGCTCCCACCGGCGATACCCAGTGGTTTCAGTGGATCTTCGAAGCCGTCGGTGAATGCGTTCATACTCCACGGCTGGGCGGTGAGGGTGGTAAATCATCCGGTCTGTGACGTTCGCCGTCGCTCGCGGAATACGAACGGGTCGGGAGGGACTGAGCAAACGCCTCGCGTTTGCGAGGGTCGAGAGACGCCAGCGGCGTCTCTCGGAAGTTGAACCGGAGAGAGACGGTCGGCCTCACTTCGTTCGGCCGCTGCGACTCTCAGGGTTCAACTCCTCCGTAGCCGCTCCGCTCCTCACGTCCGTTCGTCGCAGGAGCGGGCCGGGAGGGAGTTGAACCCCCGACCATCTGGTTAAAAGCCAGACGCTCTGCCTAACTGAGCTACCGGCCCTCGATAGGAGGTGGGGGAACCGGCGGCTAAGTACTTACGGTCCGTCGCCGAGCGTCGATTCCAGCGACTCGGTGACGACGCTGCTGGGATCCGTGGCGTCGAGCGCGGCCCGCCGGCGGAGCTTGCAGTAGGCGTCGGTGTCGATGTCGATCGTGAGCTCCCCGAGCCGGTACCCCTCCGCTGCGAGAGCGTCCTCGATGGTCGCGCCGTCGTTGACGCCGCTGGCGACCGAGCGTATCTGGCGGACGGTCAGCCCGTGGTCCAGTGCGGCCCAGGCGAGCAGGAGGCGAGCCTCGCCGGCGAGACGGGCGATGTGTTTGGCTGCGGTGGGGGCGATTTCCCCCTTCGCGACGTGGATACGTATCGAGCGGGGGAGGTCGTGGACGCGGGACCACTTCCGGATGAAGGAGACGGTCGCGTCGCCGCCGGCACGTTCGGCGGCCGCCTTGTAGGACCCCTCGCCACGGACCAGTGCCGCACACGCCGCCGCCCCGCGGAGCATGTAGACGTTGTCGTCGGCTCCGGCGGTGTTCTCTGAGAAGCGCCGCACGGTCTGTGCAGCGAGCCCGAGGCTCTCCGGGTCGTCGGGGTCGAACTCGACGGCCTCGTCTGCGTGTTGCCCGGTGAGTGTCGGGTCGCCACGGATGACTGGTTTCCCGACCGGTGACTCCCGGTCGGTCGACGGTGCGTCGTCTGGCATCAGTACGCGGTTAGCGGTCCCAGCACAAAAGCATCCCGTCCGGGAATCAGTCGTCCGAGGCGCTCTCGCGCTCCTCGCTCATGTGTTCCCAGATCTCGGTGCAGCCACATCCGTCCTCGACGTCGTCGAGGTGGTCGGTGGTTGGTTCGTCGACTTCGGCGTCGGCTTCGTCGTGCGTTTGGTGTGCGTTCGTCATCGTTTCTGGTAGAGCAACGACGGATGTCGTCGCCTGTCGCTACTCCGTCCTAATGGCCCACTTACCTTAAGCCCGCACTCTCCTGTAAGAACAACCCACACTGCGGCTTACCGGCAACCCGTGCAGCTACCTTGTACGGGGGCTGACAAATCGAGGACCGTGGTATCTAGTCGCATGCACCGCAAGACAGCGACGGTGTCTCTCCGGCACCGGCGAAAGTTGACAGCGCCGATGCCCTGAGGTATCTCGGAAATCTAATGAGATGTAATGACGACCGACGTTCACCAGCTCGACGACGGTGCGTGGATATCCGTCAACGACTCCCGTGAAGTGAACGTCTCGGACCTGTGGCGGCTGGCGCAAACGGACTTCTGTGGGTGTGAGATGGCCGATTTCCTCGCCGAAGGGTTCGTCAAAGTCGGCGTCGACTACCCGAATATCGAGGCCAGAATCGCCGGCCAGTGTATCGCGTGTGGCGAGAGCGGCGTCACCGACTGGCTGACGGTCGGGCGCGTCGTCGAGCCGGATTCGGGGGAGTTCTACGGTGTCGTCCACGAGAGCGTCCATTTCCCGGGGAAACACGCCCGAGACACCGACTCGGAATAACTGGCAACAATCTCCTGTTTCGGGTAGTGGGGGAGACGGTTGACGAGAAGGCGTGTCCTATAAGACTGGCTCGCCAGGGATACAAACAGAACTAGCTATGCCGAGCAAGGTCGAAGGATGGAAAGACGAGGTCTACGGTAACGAGATCCGCGAGCATCTACTGGAGTTCGCGGAAGAGGGATGGGAGTCTATCCCGGAAGACGAACACGACGCGTGGTTCGAGCGCTTCAAGTGGTGGGGACTGTACCACCAGCGGTCGGGTCAGGAGTCGTATTTCATGATGCGTATCGGGACACCGAACGGCGTCATCAAGCCCGGCCAGCTCGAGGTCATCGGCGAGGTCGCCCGGGACTACGCCCGCGGTCCCGCCGACAACCCCGAGTTCGGTCCGGCCGTCTGTGACTGGACGACGCGCCAGTCCATCCAGCTTCACTGGATAAAACTGGAGGATATCCCGGACATCTTCGAGAAACTGGAATCCGTCGGCCTCTCGACCCAGCAGGCCTGCGGTGACTCCTGGCGCAACATCGTCGGCTGCCCGGTCGCCGGCAAGGACACGCACGAGCATATCGACGCTTGGCCCGTCGCCGAGGAGCTCCACGAGACGTTCAAGGGCAACGACGACTACGCGAACCTCCCCCGCAAGTGGAAGGTGGCCGTCACCGGCTGTGACGAGGGCTGTGGACAGGGCGACATCAACGATCTGGCCTTCGAGCCCGCCGAGAAGCACGGCGAAGTCGGCTTCAACGTCCGCGTCGGCGGCGGCCTCTCCCGGAAGGAAGCCCGACTCGCCCGCGACATCGACGTCTGGGTCCCGGCCGACCAGGCCGCCGACGTCGCCCACGGTATGTCCGCGCTGTTCAACGAGTACGGCGACCGCGAGGACCGCTTCAACGCCCGCATCAAGTTCCTCATGGACGAGTGGGGGCCCGAGAAGATGCGTCAGGTCCTCCAGGACGAGTTCGTCGACTTCGAGCTCGAGACCGCCGGCGAGGACATGCGCGACCAGTACACCTACAACTCCGGCGGCCAGACCGGCCACAACGACCACGTCGGTATCAACGAACAGCCCGACGGCAACTACTACGTCGGCCTCAACGTGCTGGTCGGCCGGATGGGCGCCGAAGACACGCTCGAACTCGCCGAGCTCGCCGACGAGTACGGCTCCGGCGAAGTGCGGCTCACCCAGCGCCAGAACGTCATCATCATGGACGTCCCCGAGGAGAACCTCGAGGAGCTCAAGAGCGAGCCCCTCCTCGACGACTACTCGCCGACCCCCTCGCCGTTCATGCGTGGCTCCATCGCCTGCACCGGCACGGAGTACTGCTCGCTCTCTATCGTCGAGACGAAGAACCGCCAGGTCCGCTACGCCCGCTGGCTCAAGGAGAACGTCGAACTCCCGGCGGACCACGAGGACTTCCACATCCACCTCTCGGGCTGTACGGCCTCCTGCGCCCAGCCCCAGATCGCCGACGTCTCCCTGCGCGGGATGAAGACCCGCAAGGACGGCGAACCGGTCGAGGCGCTCGACATCGGCCTCGGCGGCGGCCTCGGCGAGGACCCGCGCTTTGCCGACTGGGTGGAGATGCGCGTCCCCGCCGACGAGGTGCCCGGCGCCATCCGAAACCTCGTGAACAACTTCAAAGAGCTCCGCGAGGACGGCGAGACCTTCCGTGACTTCGTCGAAGCGCGTGACGAGGAGACGCTGGCCGACCTCGTGGAACCCGAGGAGACCGACTACGACGACCCCTACATGCACAACACGAAGATGACGTGGTACCCCTACGCCGAGGACGACGACATGAGCGCCTCGCCGGCCCCGACCGACGGCAACGGCCAGCCGCTCAACTCCGACGACTGAGGCGTTCGGTCTCCCTGTTTTGGCCGGTCAGTGACCGCTACATCGGGGTGTCAGACTGCACCTTGTACGTCTTTGCCTTCTCGTAGCGCTTGTACAGATACACCAGTGGAACGGGGGCGAGGACGAGCGCCAGCAGGTATCGCTCTTTCGCGACGGCGTAGCCCGACAGCGCCGTCACCAGCAGAATCGAGACGTGGCTGTATATCCAGAGCCACCGCGTCAGCGACTCGTACTCGCCGTAGCAGTAGGTGTAGTAGAACGACTCTATTCGCTCCGGCATGGTGCCGTCATGTGTCCTCCGGCATGTAAAATTTACAGCCGTCGGCCGCTGTGCAACATGTTGAACGAAGCTTCAACCCCCGATACCCGAACTACCAGCCCATGCAGGAGACATACGGGAGCGGCCGCGGAGCGTTCGACCCGGAACTGACGGTGGCGGAACTGAAGTCCAGAAACGCCGTCCTGTTCTGGACTGCCACAGCGAGCAGTCTGCTGTTCGTCGTCGCGCTCGTCGGCGTCGTACTGGACCCCAGAACTGTCGCAGGCGGCGAGGCCGTCTGGTTCAAACCCATGCGGTACGCGATGGCGATGGCGCTGTTCACCGGGACGCTGGCGTGGCTCACGCCGCATTTCTCCCTCTCGGACCGACTCTTTCGCGGCGCTTCGTGGGCAGTTGCGTTCGCCGTCGTCTTCGAACTCGCTGCGATCGCCGGGCAGGCCGCCCGTGGCGTGGACGCCCACTTCAACCATCCGGCCGGCTTCGACAGACTCGTCTACCTCCTGATGGGGGTGGTCATCGCCAGCATGACCCTGCTGGTCGCGGCGCTGTTCGTCGCGGGGACGTGGACGGGGTTCGACGTGCATCCGGCGTTCTCGCTGGGCATCACGCTCGGCGGCCTGCTGTTCGTGGTGGGTTCGTTCGAGGGCGGCGTGATGTCGGCGCTGACCACCCACACCGTCGGCGGCGGCTACACGCTCCCGGTGGTCGGCTGGACGCTGGTCGGTGACTTCCGGGTCGCACACTTCGTCGGCCTGCACTCGTTGCAGGTGCTCCCGCTGGTCGGCTACCTATCGGCCATCGGCGGACAGCAGGGGCGAATCGACCGTCCCCGGCGGCTCGTCTGGCTCGTCGGACTCGCGTACACGGGACTGTTGGCCGGCGCGCTGGCGCTCGCTCTCTACCCGGTGCTCGGATGACGGTGTCCCAGAACCGGTGATTTACGGCGGCTCGGGCGCGTTCTGACCGACGAGGAACCATTCGAGAATCCGCTCGGAGCCACGCCGAATCGTCTTGCTCGCGGTGGACTTGTCGACGCCGATTATCGCCGCCACGTCCGCGAGCGTACACTCTCTGGGCACGCTGAAGTACCCCTCCCGGAGCGCCACGGAGAGACACTCCCGCTGGCGGTCGGTCAGGACCGACGCCGACTCCCGGGCGCTGACGACCGAGACGACCTCGTACGCCTGCTCTCGCCCCTCCAACACCGCGCCGATGCGCTCGAACTGGTCGCGGTCCACCGTCACGTCGAACTCCATCACGCCGTTCTCGACGACCACTGGGAACTCGGGCGGGACCGACACCGCTCGCAGATAGTTGAAGAACTTCCGTTCGGTCCACTTGAACCGGGCGAGCAGCCGCTCGGCGTCCGCGTGCAGTTCCTCGTAGCCGGTGATATCCGGATGGGTCCGAATCGCGTCGCCGGCGGCGGTGGGCTCGGTACCGACCGTCGCCCCCAGCCCCAGCACCCCGTCGGCGACCGGCGTGGCAGTGAGGAGTTCGAACCGCTGCTGTGGGAACGCCGACGATATCTCGCCGATCCAGCTGTCGGCGACGAGCTCTTTCCGGAACCGTGCGCTGACCATCTCCGCTGTCGAGCTGTCTCCGGTCACTGTCGACAGGACACATTCGACTGTAGTGTGAAAGCGTTTCCCACCCACGATAGCACGCAGTCCCCGGAAGTTGTTAGGCCAACCGCTCGATGCGGTCGAACGCCCGCCGGCTCGGTTGCGCGCCCGCGCCGTACTCGAACCGGGAGAAGCAAAGTTAATCAACGCCAGTAGTTTAGCTTCGACTGGCAGCGGGAGGCCGGCCCCCGTGGCGAGAGCCATGAGGAAAGTCCCCCCACCCGTCGGACAGGTGACCGGGCACAAGCCCGGGGCGGGAGACCGTCGGCTATGGAACAGCAACGACACGTCGTCGTGGGACCGATGAGGTGCGCGAATCCCGAGCGAAGCGCCGTGGTGCCGTCCGCTGAAGCGAGGGAGAGCTAACCCACCGAGGACCCGTACCGTGGCTCGCCATCCGGCGTGTCACGCTCCCCACGACGGACCGATGGAACGGCGAATCCTCACCGGTGCAAGGGCGCGTCGACAGGTAGTCCGACACCGCGCGCAAGCGCTCGGACGCGACCGCTCAGCCGAATGCCGGCCCGAACAGAAGGGGGCTTACTCCCCGCAGCCACGATTTACCATCACGTCGAGTCCGACCGATAGGCAGCGAGCGCCGGGTGACCGGTCTGGGTAGGTCGATGGTTACAAGCCGGCTCCGGCACCAGTCGGAGATATGCCCGCCGACGACCTCATCGACGCCGTCCGAGACGACCAGCAGACCGAGCTCTCCCGGCTCGGTTCCTCGAAGACCCTGTACGCGGACACGCGCGGGGAGATGGAGCCCGACGCCGTCCACGCCGCCGCCGCGGCCCGCGAGGCCGCCGCCGCCGGGACCTTCGAGGCGTGGGCCGACGACGAGAGCGACGACGCGGCCGCCGAGCTGTTCGCCGACGCCGCCGCCGACGCCGCCGCCCGCCGGGGCGACACCGACCCCGCCGACCGCGACTTCTCGATGCACGACGTGCTGGCGGATCTGACGACGACAGTCGAGCGACTGGGCGGCCTCGTCGGCTGGACGCTCGTCGACAAGAAGGTCAAAGAACAGCTCACCGGCTTCTTCACCGGACAGGCCGACCCACAGACCGCGAGCACCTACCGCAGTGCCGGCGGCGAGGTCGAGGAACTGCGGGCCGACGCCGCCGGTCTGCTTGCGGAGGTCTGCGAGGGTGACGGGGAGTGGGACGCCGCGGAGGCGGCCGCTATCGACGTGGTCGCGGCGGCCTACGACGACTACGTCGAGACGCTCGAAGAACTCGGCGTGAACCCGAAGAACGTCTGCTGAACCAGTCGAGACGGTACAGTCGTCACCACGGCCACAGCAGCGACTGAGGTTCGACTCGACTCCGTCGACATATCGCGCAGGTTTCCGGCGCCTTCTCCGTCCCCTCGCGTTTGAACCTAATCCTTTTCTTTCACTCGCTAGTCTTTTTGTTCGCAAAAAATGTAATGAAACTATGGAATCGATCGCGTTTATATCCCGGTCACCCATTCGTGTCGCGGTGCTATCGTCGCTTTCAGACGGACCCAAGCGGCTGCACGACATTGTCGAGGATGTCGACGGGCCCCGAACGACCGTCCGCGACAACCTCAAACAGCTCACGGAACGCGGTCTGCTCGAAGAGGACCCCGGGCGCCGGTATCAACCGACGACACGGGGGCAACTGGTCTTCGAACTGTATCGGACTTGCGAGCAAGAGACTGCGGTGTTAGAGCGTCTCGACCCGTTCTTGACCCACGTTCCGACCGATGCTCTCCCCGACTCGATAGTACTCTTTCGGGACGTCAACCTCGTCGCCCGGTCACTAAGCGACCCGTACAATCCCCTCTCGACCCTCGCTGACCTGCTCTGTGACACGGCACAGATACGCGCGCTCATGCCTATCGTCCCGGCACCCGTCTCTGCCGCCATATTCAGTTCCCCCGAGGCGACCCCGCTGTCAGTACGGCTCCTCACCGAAGGGCCGACCGACTTTCTGCTCGCCGAACAGTCCGACAGCGACCCGGAACCCGCTATCACAATCCGGCAGACCGAGACGCCGCTCCCGTTCGGCCTCGCCGTCAGCGAGGAACGCGTCAGTGTCTGCTGTTTCGACGACGAGATGGTCGCGAGGGCACTCATACACACCGACGACGCGGCCGTCCGTCGATGGGCTACACAGACGTTCCATCGATACTGGGGCGGGGACGAGCCTCATCCTCCATATCCGGACCGGATGTCGTACTGACTCGGACAGCCGGGTTGCTCGCCGCATCGGCCCGCCACCGACTGTTCCGGAGCAGTTCGATACCGCTCGCCACGGTTGTCGACCGTGGTGTCGGTCCGGGAACTGACGAGGCACACGCCACCACCGTGACGACGGCTCTGGTCTGGGTGGACACTGGGCACGGCACGACTGTGTCCGCCCACGGGAAGTGACAGATGACGAAGGTGTCGTCAGCGGCGACAGCCTCGACGATCGACCGGGCTCGCGACAGTGACGGCCCGCTCGTCAATCATGAACTGCCAGTGATTGGCGGGTGCGGACTATGATACTCCCGCCGGCACACCTATCCGGTACGGATGGACATCACGAAGCTGATGAATATCCGTTATCTACCGATGAACGCACTCTCGCAACTCAAGAAGCGAAGTCGAACTGCACTCAAAACAACGGCTGCCGGCGCGACTCTCCTCACGCTCGCTGTGGGCGGCGCTGCTGCACAACCGGACCAGGCGGCCGCGGCGGCAGATCTCGTTAGCGGGAACGCGCTCCAGATCGCACAAGACACGGCCGATTCGAGCACGGCGTACCTCGGCGAGCGAGCCGGCGACTGGGTCCGCTGGGTTCTCAGCGAGACCGGCGAGTGGGTCCGCTGGGCTGTCAGCGAAGGCGCCGAGCAGAACTGATCAGGGCCGGATAGTCGGACACCACCGACGAGTTACGCCTTCGCCGAGCGACTCGGCCGGGGCGCTCACTTGTACAACGTTCAGACGGTGTCGAGACGAAGTCGAGGCCGTCGGTCAGTTATCCACCCCGAGCGGCTAAAGTCCCTTCAGCCCTAGCACTCACCAATGAGTGACGCAGGCGGCCCCCTCTCCATCGACCGTCCGGACGCCGACACCGACTTTCGCGTCGACGCACCGTTCGACCCGGCGGGCGACCAGCCCGAGGCCATCGAACAGCTCGCGTCGGGATACCAGCAGGGGATGGACACACAGACCCTGCTCGGCGTGACGGGGTCGGGCAAGACCAACACCGTCTCGTGGGTCGTCGAGGAGATTCAGCAACCGACGCTGGTCATCGCCCACAACAAGACGCTGGCCGCACAGCTCTACGAGGAGTTCCGCAATCTGTTCCCGGACAACGCCGTCGAGTACTTCGTCTCTTACTACGACTACTACCAGCCCGAGGCCTACGTCGAGCAGACGGACACCTTCATCGACAAGGACGCCTCCATCAACGACGAAATCGACCGGCTGCGCCACTCCGCGACCCGCTCCCTGCTGACCCGGGACGACGTCATCGTGGTCGCGAGCGTCTCGGCCATCTACGGGCTCGGCGACCCGCGCAACTACATCGACATGTCGCTGTCAATCGAGGTGGGCCAGGAGATAGAGCGCGACGAGTTGCTGAAACAGCTCGTGGACCTGAACTACGAGCGCAACGACGTGGACTTCACGCAGGGCACCTTCCGGGTGCGCGGTGACACGCTCGAAATCTACCCGATGTACGGCCGCTACGCCATCCGCGTGGAGTTCTGGGGCGACGAGATAGACCGGATGCTGAAGGTCGACCCGCTGGAGGGGGAAGTAAAGAGCGAGGAGCCCGCCGCGCTGATTCACCCCGCCGAGCACTACTCCATCCCCGAGCAGCGACTGGAGCGAGCCATCGAGGAGATAGAGGAGCTGCTCGAACAGCGAATCCGGTACTTCGACCGCCAGGGCGACGCCGTCGCCGCCCAGCGCATCGAGGAGCGGACGACCTTCGACATCGAGATGATGCAGGAGACGGGCTACTGCTCCGGTATCGAGAACTACTCGGTCCACCTCTCGGACCGCGACAGCGGCGAGGCGCCGTACACCCTGCTCGATTACTTCCCCGAGGACTTCCTCACTGTCGTCGACGAGTCCCACCAGACGCTGCCCCAGATTCGGGGCCAGTTCGCGGGCGACAAGAGCCGGAAGGAGAGCCTCGTCGAGAACGGCTTTCGCCTGCCGACCGCGTTCGACAACCGCCCGCTCACCTTCGAGGAGTTCGAGGCAAAGACCGACCGGACGCTGTACGTCTCGGCGACGCCGGCCGACTACGAGCGCGAGGAGAGCGAGCAGATAGTCGAACAGATCGTCCGGCCGACCCACCTGGTCGACCCCGCCGTCGAGGTGGCGTCGGCGACCGGACAGGTCGAGGACCTCCTGACCCGTATCGACGACCGGACCGACCGGGACGAGCGGGTGCTGGTGACCACCCTGACAAAGCGGATGGCGGAGGACCTCACCGAGTATCTGGAGGAAGCGGGCGTCGACGTGGCCTACATGCACGACGAGACCGACACGCTCGAACGCCACGAGCTCATCCGCTCGCTCCGACTGGGCGACATCGACGTGCTCGTCGGTATCAACCTCCTGCGCGAGGGGCTGGACATCCCGGAGGTCTCACTGGTCGCGATACTGGACGCCGACCAGGAGGGGTTCCTCCGGTCGGAGACGACGCTCGTCCAGACGATGGGGCGGGCGGCCCGCAACGTCAACGGCGAGGTCGTCCTCTACGCCGACGAGCGGAGTTCCGCGATGAACGCGGCCATCGAGGAGACACAGCGGCGACGGCGCATCCAGCAGCAGTACAACGAGGACCACGGCTTCGAGCCGACGACCATCGAGAAGGCGGTCGGCGAGACGAACCTGCCCGGGAGCAAGACCGACACCGGCGGCGTCGCCGGCGAGGGACCGGCCGACGACGAGGAGGCCGCCCGCCAGATTCAGGAGTTGGAGACACGTATGGAGGAGGCCGCGAGCAACCTGGAGTTCGAGCTGGCCGCCGACATCCGGGACCGCATCCGCGAACTGCGCGAGGAGTTCGACCTCGGCGGCGAGGACGAGGGCGGCGTGCCCGCGCCCGGACCCGACTTCTGAGTTTGGCGGCCGGTCAGAGGACTATCGTCTTGGTCGTCAGGAACGACTCGATGGTGACACCGAGCCCCTCCCGGCCGATACCGGAGTCCTCGTTGCCGCCGTAGGGGATATCCGCGAGGCCGTGGCTCGGCGCGCCGTTGATGCGGACGGCGCCGGCGTCGATGCGGTCGGCCATCGTCATCGCCCGGTCGTAGTCGCTGGTAAACACCGACGCGTCCAGCGCGAGGTCGCCGCTGTTTGCCACTTCGATGGCTTCTGTCTCGTCCTCGACTGGAATCACCGGACAGACCGGGCCGAACTGCTCGTCGGTGACGATGTCGGCCTCGCGGGGCACGTCGGCGAGCACGGTCGGCTCGAACCAGGTGCCGTCGCGGTCGCCACCGCGGACGACCTCGGCCCCGCGCTCGCTGGCGTCGTCGACGAGTTGCTCGACCCAGTCGGCGTGGTCGGCGTCGATGAGCGGTCCGATGTCCGTCGACTCCTCGAAGAGGTCGCCCCGGTTCCACTCGCCCATCGCCGCGTCGATGCGGTCGGCGAGCTCGTCGTGGACGGAGTCGTGGGCCAGCACGCGGCTGACGGCCGAGCAGCGCTGGCCGGCGTACTTCAGGCTCCCCTTCGCGGCGGCCGCGGCCGCTTCGTCGAGGTCCGCATCGGGAAAGACGACCAGCGGCGCGTTGCCGCCGAGTTCCATGTGGAGCTCGACCATTTCACTCTCGCGGGCGATGTGTTTGCCCGCGCCCGACGACCCCGTCATCGCGATGGCGTCGATGCGCTCGTCGCCGGCCAGCGCGTCACCCACCTCGCTGCCGCGGCCGGTGACGAGGTTGACGGCGCCGTCCGGGAGGCCGACCTCGTCGACGACCTCGGCGAGCATGGCCGCGCTGACGGGCGTGTTCGAGGCGGGCTTGAGCACGACGCTGTTGCCGGCGGCGAGGGCCGGTGCGACCTGCAGCGCCGCCGTCGCCAGCGGGTAGTTGTAGGGGCTGATACACAGCACCGTCCCGACGGGCTCCGGTCTGACCAGCGCCTTCCACCCCTCGTGGCCCGCCGTCGTCCCCTCTCGGTAGCTCCCCTCGACGTTGCGGGCCTCCTCGACCGCCCGCCGGAACCGCTCGGCCGCCGAATCGACCTCGCTCCGCGCGCTCGGTATCGGCTTGCCGGCCTCCCGGACGATGGTCTCGGACAGCGCCGCCGTCCGGTCGGCGATGCCCTCGGCGATGGCCGAGAGCCACTCGGCCCGTTCCGGTATCGTGCTCTCGCGCATCTGCCGCTGGGCCCCGACGGCCGACTCGACGGCGCTTTTGGCCTGGCCGTGCCGGGCCGCCGCGACCGTCGCGAAGGTGGTCCCGTCCGTCAGGTCCCGTACCTCGATTCCGTCCTCGCTGTCGTGCCACGCGCCGCCGATGTACAGCTGCGTCGGCGGCCGGCCGTGGTCGGTCTGTTCGTATACCATGGGTAGTGTGGACTGTCGGTGCCGGAGCCCTCGTTTCGCTGGAACTCGCGCCGCGGTGTCGACAACCGAATGACAGCTTCCGCCGCCGCACGTATTACTGTTGCCTCGCACGAAGGAACGTCGGCCGACGCGGGCACCGGGTTTATTCTGTGCGCTGTCGTTGTGCCAGTATGACTGTCTACGAGACCGACGTGCCCGGCGTCGGCAAGAAGTTCGAGGTGGAGATCGACAGCGAGGAACGGCTCGTCATCCTGTTGCATCACGACGGGAAGCGGGAGGTGTTCCACAAGGCGGACCCCGACGCCGACGCCGAGCGGTTGTTCTCCCTCTCCGGACAGCTGGCCCGCAAGGTCGGGGCGATCCTCCAGGGGGCGTACTTCCAGCCGGTCGAGACAGACGAGGTGGAGGTGCCGCTGGGCGAGGCCATCATCGAGTGGCTTGACGTGGGCGAGGGCGCAGCGCTCGTCGACCAGACGCTCGCCGAGGCGGCGATACGCCAGCAGACCGGGGCCTCCGTCATCGCGATCCAGCGTGACTCGGAGACCCTCCCCAACCCGGGGCCCGAGGAGACGGTCGCAGCCGGCGACATCCTCGTCACCATGGGGACCCGCGAGGAGCTCGAATCGCTGGAAGCGCTCGTGGAGTCGAGCGACGCCTGAGATGGCCGAGCTCCTGCTGGAAGTCGGTATCGCGCTGACCGCCGTCGCGCTCGCCGGCGCGCTCGCCAACCGCGTGGGGCTCTCGGTCATCCCCGCGTACATCGTCGTCGGCATCCTCATCGGGCCGAACCCGCCCCAGTCGATTCTGGGGATGTCCCTGACGCTCGTGGCCGACGGCGAGTTCATCCAGGTGCTCGCCGAACTCGGCATCGTCTTCCTACTTTTCTTCCTCGGACTGGAGTTCAGCGTCGACCAGCTCCTCCGGGACCGCGGCCGCATCAGCGCCGCCGGCGGCGTCGACTTCGCCATCAACTTCGGTCTCGGCGCCGCAATCGGACTCGCCTTCGGCTGGACGGTTCTGGAGACGCTGTTTCTGGCCGGGGTCGTCTACATCTCTTCGAGCGCCGTCATCACCAAGTCCCTCATCGAGGAGGGGTGGATCGCCAACGCCGAGAGCGGCCCCATCCTCGGGACGCTCGTCTTCGAGGACATCCTCATCGCGGTGTATCTCGCGATACTCGCGGCCGTCGCCAGCGGCGGTGACCTCGAGTCCGCCGCCGTCTCCGTCGGCACGGCCTTCGTCTTTCTGGGCGCTATCACCGCCGTCGCGTGGTACGGCACGGACTGGCTCGACCGCTTCTTCCGGGCGGGGTCGGACGAGCTGTTCCTCCTGCGTGTCGTCGGTGTGACGACGCTGGTCGCCGGGGCCGCACTGGCGCTGGGCGTCAGCGAGGCCGTCGCCGCCTTCTTCCTCGGCACCGGCATCAGCCAGACATCCCACGTCGAACGCATCGAACACATCGTCGCGCCTGCACGCGACATCTTCGCGGCCGTGTTCTTCTTCAGCATCGGGCTGTCGACCGACGTGACGCTGCTTTCGGGTGTCGCCGCGCTGCTCGCTGTCGCGGTCGTCGTGACCACTGTCGGCAAGTTCGTCAGCGGCACGCTCTCGGGCCGGTTCTACGACCTGGACCGCCGGCGCTCGCTGCGCGTGGGGCTGGGACTGGTGCCCCGCGGGGAGTTCTCGCTGGTCATCGCGACGCTCGCGGCCGGTATCGGCACCGGCCGCCTCGCGACCGTTCTGCCCGCGTTCACCGTCGGCTACGTGCTGGTGATGAGCGTGCTGGGGTCGGTGCTCATCCAGCAGGCCGACACCATTACCGACGCGCTGGCGCCGTCGAGCGGGTAGCTCGGCGGTAGCCGTCCGTGACCGTGTGGTGTGGCAACGCTTCCCGGCACCGATAACTCTATATGCTGGTGTGCTATACCATAGCACGTATGGCGAGCGCACCGAGATCCGACGAGATGTTCGACGAGTTCCTTTCGCAGCGCGGTCACGAGGTCGACGACGTTGGATGGGAAGAAAACTACAACAAGAAGCAGTGTCCCGACTGTGGCGGGCTCCACGAGTCCGCCGCGAGCGAGTGCTCGGTGTGTGGCTGGACACCGGTAAACTGACTCGACGTCCGTCGCGGTCCCGGTTTTTCCGCTCTCGGCTGTCCGAAAGAGTGCCAGCTACCCCCCTGGTTCACCCTCGGCTGCCCGGTCGGTCCGGCGCTGTCACCGTAGAGCTCGCGCCCGGCCGACCGGGGTCAGGAGTCGGCCGGGCGTAGCTCGAAAGAGAGAGAGACGTGGAATGTCACACCGCGTCGAGTGACGCGTGCAGGAACATCCCGATGACGAAGTGCCTGTATGCCGCTTCCTCGATCCGTGACGCCGCCGTTTCGGCGTCGTCGATCGAGTACTGTTTGGTCTGCACAAGTTCGTGAACGGTGAGCGTGTCATCCGCTTCGAGGTCGTGCAGACGCGGATACACCGTGCCCGGACTCAACTGCGCGTCGAACAGACGCGACAGTGCCTCCATGAGCCCTGTCCCGTGTGTCTCATCGTCCGACAACGCGATCATCGCGAGCAGGATTTCGTCCAGACTTTGGGTCACAAGACCGTCGTCGACGGCGATGTCGCCATCGGCGATATCGTCGATGACCGAAGCCAACAGCGACTCCGGGATGGCGTCGTGACTGGCTATACCATGGGCGCTTGGGTCGCTCGTCCCGACGAGGGGGGTCAGTCGCTCGTCGGGTCGGTCGCCCATCGTCTTGCCCGTCGTAACGCGACGGAGGTTGTCTCCGGACATCGTTTCACCTGGACGGAATCCGCAACTGGTCCTTCTGCCGGCATCGGCATATAAACCCCTCAGTGTTTTCGGAGCGTGAAACAACCACCCGGCTCGTAAACGTTTATATGAAATGGGGAGTAGGAATGTGTAGTGGCAGAGGACAAGAGCATCGAGGAGATCCTCGATACAATCGGTGACCAGCACGCTCGGCGCGTACTGGCCGCAATCAGTCGCGAAGCCCAGTCCGCAAAGGAGCTCGCAGAGGAGTGTGACCTCTCTTTGCCGACCGTGTATCGACGTATCGAACTCCTCGACGAGTACGATCTGGTCACAGACCACACTCTTGTCGCCGAGGACGGGAACCATTACAAGGTGTACGAGTCCAACTTCGAGTCGACAGTCATCTCGCTCGAAGACGAGGAGTACAAGGTCCGAATCTATCGCGAGGAGAACCTCCCGGACCGGTTCAGCCAGCTGTGGGACGAGCTAAACCCCGAATGACCATGGACGGACGGAACTGACTATGGAGGACGGGGTCGTCATCGCACGCGGCGCGCTCGTGTTGATGCGGATGGTCGTGTTCGGCCTGACGCTCGGTATCACGCTCATCAGCTTTCAGGCCTACCGGAAACGCCCCTCCGAGCGGCTCCAGTACGCCTTCGTCGGCTTCGCCTTTATCAGCATGGGCGTCGCCATCACCAGCGTCATCACGCAGCTGTCGACCGGCCAGACAGGCGCCCTCGCCGGCGTTTTCTTCCAGATGGCCGAGACCTTCCCCTTCATCATCGGCTTTTCGATGCTGTACGTCTCGCTGTACCGGTAGGCGATGTGACATTCCATAGCTATATATTCGTTGACAGCAACGTCTCAGTAGATGCTGTCAGCCACGCACGACAGTATCGGAGAGAGGGTATGCCAGAGTGCCAGAACTGTGGGTCCTTCGTAACGAAGGACTACGTCCGTGTGTTCACACCGTCCGACACTGATGACCCTCGGGTCTGTCCCGCCTGCGAGGATATGATCCGCGACGGGGCGGAGGTCCGAGAAGCACGTTCACCACGGCAACCGTAGCATCGTCACACGACCGCTCGTTCGGCTGTCGAAACGACCGCAGGCGCTCGTCTGTCGGTCGTCGATGAACGACAGTCGACGGTTTCCACGCCGTTTTTCCAAAGCACGTTGTTTATTGGGGCGGCCCTCTAGTATATGTGCAATGACTGATTCCACCACCGAGGTTGTCCGCCTGTTCGGTGGGCCGGGGAGCGGGAAGACGACTGCCCTCCTCGACCGCGTCGAGGAGTTGCTCGAAGACGACGACGTCGACTTTCGGGACGTGCTCGTGGTCTCGTACACCCGGGCTGCGGCGGCCGAGATCCGTGAGCGACTCGCCGAACGACTCGACGTGACTCCGCGTGCCCTCCAGGGGAACGTCTGTACGATGCACGCGAAAGCGTACGAACTGCTCAACCTCTCCCGTGGCGACGTGGTCGGCGAGAACGACAAGGAGGAGTTCTGCGACCAGTTCGGCATCGACTTCGAGGACGAGTACGAGGGGTCGCGCCGACGCTCGGCCCGCTCGACGACGCTCGGCAACAAGATTATCGCGACGAGCCAGTGGCTCCAGCGGACCCGCCGGGACGTGGCCGACTGGTACGACGTCCCGTTCAAGTGGGACGAGGAGGAGGTCCGCCTCCCCCCCGAAATCGACGACAACGCCCAGACCGGCAACAAGTACACGCCGACGTGGCCGACCGACGACGACCGCGTCGACGTGCCCGCCGCGATTCGGGGCTGGCGGACCCACAAGGGCGACAACGACCTGACCGGCTTCGCCGACATGCTCGAACGGGTCGCCCAGCGCTCGCTGTTGCCCAACGTGGACTACCTCATCATCGACGAGTTTCAGGACATCACGACCCTGCAGTACGACGTCTACGACGAGTGGAAACCCCACATGAAGCGGGTTCTCATCGCCGGCGACGACGACCAGGTCGTCTACGCCTGGCAGGGCGCCGACCCCGACCTCCTGCTCGAAGAGACGGTCACGCAGGACGAGATACTCCCCAACTCCTACCGGCTCCCCTCGCGCATCCTGAACGTCGTCAACCGCGAGGTACGCCACATAGAGAAACGCCAGGAGAAAGACCTCAACCCCCGCAAGGAGGGCGGTCGCGTCGAGGCGGTCCAGAACCCCTCGATGTTCGACCTGGCGCGAAACGTCATCGGCACCGTCGAGCAGTCCGACGAGACCGTGATGGTCCTGTTCCGGGCCCGCTACCAGATGTTCCAGTTCATCGACGAGTTCATCGACGAGGGCATTCCATTCTCCTGTCTGACCGACCAGCGGATGTGGACCGACCGGCTCAGCGAGTACGTCGCCGCCGTCGAGGCCGTCGAGAACGACGAGCCCCTCTCCGTGCTCGAAGCCCGCCGACTGGCCGACATGCTCGCCGACTCCGCCTTCGGCACCGGCGAGCGCGACGACCTCTTCGACGCGCTGGAAGACATCGAGGAGGACCACGAGGCCGACGACATCGCCGAAATCGACATCGAGCCCGACGTCGTTACGGAGCACGTCCCCTTCGTCCCCGACCCGGCCTCCGCCAGCGACATGCTCCGGAAGGTGACCAACTTCCAGGAGCGCACCGTCGGCGCCTACTTCACCGGCGACTACCGGGGCATGGACCCCGACCGCGTCCGTCTGGGTACCATCCACTCCGCGAAGGGTCGCGAGGCCGACCACGTCTTCGTCGCGACGGACCTCACCGAGAAAGTGGTCGAACAGATGGCCGCCACGGTCGACCAGAAGGGCATCGAGGTCCCCGAGGTCGACGAGTTCACCAAACACACCAGCCCCGTCCCCACGCTGACCGACAACGAGCGCCGCGTCTTCTACGTCGGGATGTCCCGGGCCCGCGAACGGCTCGTCCTGATGGAGAACCTCGTCGACGGCGCACCGACACTGCCCATCGACGTGTTGCTGGAGAACGCCCCGAGCGAGCGCTCCATCGACGAACTGCTCGACGAGGCCGGCAACACCATCGCCGCCGACTGACCGCTACCGCTCTTCGGTGTCGGACTCCTCGGTCTTGACCACTTTCCCCACCGTCTTCTCCGCGACCATCCCCGGCAGGTCCGTCGGCGTCGTGAGATACTGCTCGACGGCGACCAGCCCGACCGCGATGCCGACGTAGGCCAGCCCCGCGACCAGTTCCCCGCGAACCAGATGTTCCGCGCCGAAGAGCCCGATCGGGATCGCCAGAACCAGCGTGGCTGCGAGGCCGATCGTCTCCAGAATTCCGCGTGCCATGGCTAGCGACTGGTCGGTGCGGGTGATAAGGAACGCGGGTCTCGCCCGTCGTCGACGGTTCTCCGCCCAGCACGACCGCAGACAGCCAGACAGCCTCTCTCGCAGTCGACTGAACACTCTGGGCACAACGGCGGAAGCTCACACGCCAGTGACTGCCAGTGGGCCATACGTTCTTATTCCCAGCCGAAGAATCACGACCCATGCTAGTCGGTATCGTCTCGGACACGCACGACAACGGCGAACAGGTCGACGCGGCGGTGGAGACGTTCGAGGACGCCGGGGCCGAGGCAGTCGTCCACTGCGGCGATTTCGTCGCGCCGTTCTCGGTGACCCCCTTCGACGGCGACTGGGAGTTTTACGCCGTTCGGGGGAACAACGACGGCGAGTGGGCCGTCGAGTCGACCGTCGAGGACTTTGGCACCTACATGGGCGAGATGGGCGAGCTCACGCTCGGCGGGCAGGAGGTCGCCGTCTATCACGGCACCAGCGGCGCCGTCGTCGACGCACTGGTCGAGTGTGGCACCTACGACTACGTCTTCCACGGTCACACCCACGAGGCCGGGACCGAGGAGTACGAGGGGACGGTGCGGGTGAACCCCGGCGGGATTTCGATTCCCCCGGCGCCGGGCGCGTTCTCGGTCGCGACGCTGGAGACGGGGAGCGAGGAGCTAGCGTTTCACGAACTGGGGTGATCAGTCGGCCGACGCGCCGGCATCTGTTGGCGTACGAATCGGGAACTGAAACGAGAAGTCGACGCTCTGGGCACCCGCCCGGAGTTGTGGCTTCTTGCGCTGCCCGTCGGCTTCGAACTCGATGACGCCAAGTGATTCGAGCTCTTTCAGGTTCCGATGGACGTCGCGGTAGTCACGGTCGACGACCGCAGCGGCGTCTTGGATGCTCTCGGGCCGGTGTTCGACAACCGCTTCGATGAGCTTCAGATTCCGCTCGCGCATCAACTGCTCGACGTCGCTGTACGCCTCGAAGTTCAGGATGAACCGGGCGTCCTGCTCGATAGCCGCGCCGGCCTCGCCGGCCTCGGCTCGCTGCAGTCGTCGCTGTGCCGCGTCGCGGTGGGTCTCGCGTTGCCTGAACGTGATTTTGAGTGAGTTGTCTGTCATTGTCGGGATTCCACCTCATCGACGAATTTCTGCCGAAGTGCCGACATTCCGGGGAACTCGATCGCCTGGATACCGTCGGCCGTGTGTCGCTCGTGGCGTCCGGGCGTCTCGTTCTCGTTGTCGTAGCGCAGGATAGTTCCCCGGCCGTCGGTGTAGCCGTAGTGGAGCGCGTAGCGATAGCCGCTCGGAAACTGCGGGTCGTCCGTCTGCAGTATCTTCCGACGGATGACCGTCTCGCCCACACGGTCTTCGACGTCCTCGACCACCGTGTAGCTCATCGCTACACTATGGTACGAATCCCATAGTCATAACACTATGGGGGTGGGTCTATATCCTGTCGGGAGAAAAATAGCTCAGACGTCCGGTTCGACGACCCGGTTTTCGCCGTCGAAGTGTGCGGAGTTGTCCTGCGGGCGGTAGTTCAGGACCTCTTTGGCGCGGTCGATGGAGTAGTACTTGCGGTCGTTGTCGGAGATTTCGCCAGACGGGTAGTCTGGCTCAGTCGACGTTTCGCTGCGCGAAAACTTACGACACCGTAGACGGTCTCACAGTCGGTAGGTGGCCTGTCCAGTCAGTCGATTCGGTCCAATCAATGACCCGAACGACAGAAGTTCCCGATAACGACGGACAGCACCGATTAGAACCACTGGAACCGAGTAGCGCCAAGTCACTGTATCTTGAATCCCGTCAGGACGACTTGGCCGACCGTTCGCTCGAAATGCACGAGAAACACGTCGGCTCGTTCGTCACCTTCTGTGACGACAACGAGATTATGAACATGAATGACGTGACAGCTCGGACAGTCCATGAATACCGTCTGGAAATCCGAGAGGGGTTCCAACAGTCGACCCTGAGTATCTACCTCTCGACGGTGCGTCAGTTCATTCAGTTCTGTGAGTCGATTGATGCCGTCGAACCCACTGTATCGGAGCGAATTGTGTTACCCGACAGGGACCGAACAGCCCGAACTGAAACCTTGGAGAGTGATGACGCGACGGAGATTCTCTCCTACTTACGGCAGTATCACTATGCCAGTCGAACCCATGCCTTGATGTCCCTACTATGGCACACTGGAATCCGAACAGGCACCGTACAGGGGCTTGATGTCTCCGACTTCGACGGCGAACGTGAGCGGCTACGTATTCGACACCGACCAGAGACTGACACACCACTCAAGAACGGGGACCGAGCGGAGCGATACATCGCACTGTCTACCGAGGTAAGCGATGTCCTCAGTGACTATATCAGCGAACATAGACACCCTGTGACTGACGACAATGGCCGTAATCCATTGTTCACGACCAAGCGGGGCCGTCCTGCAAAAAACTCTATCAGACGAAATATATACGCTGCTACAAGGCCCTGTGCGACGGGACGGGGATGTCCACACAACAAGGACCCCGACACCTGTGAAGCTGCACAACGGACTAACGATGCCTGTAAGTGCCCGTCGACGGTATCGGGCCACCCTGTCCGTCGTGGGGCAATCACCCACCATCTACGTCAGGATGTCCCCGAGAAAGTTGTCTCGGACAGGATGAACGTCTCTCAGGACGTGTTGGACCAGCACTATGATAGACGGACTGAGGACGAGAAAGCTGAACAACGTCGCCAGTTTATCGACAACCTCTAAACGTCGTTGTCGAACCCCGTTTTCGACACGTCAGGTATGGGGTCAGGCCACTCAAACAGGCAAACGCTCCCCCAATCGCTCTCGATTCCGAATAGAGTACAGACCCAGTGGTCCAAGACCAGCACCACCGAGTAGACTCATCCATGCAACCATATTTCTCATTTCTCTATCCGACTCGTATTCCTCTTTAGTTATCTCACACGGTCCTACTGGTTCATTAGCGTCAACAAATTCAAGACGGTCACATCCTTCGGGAATAGAATTAGAATAGAAGGTATCAGCAACTCCAATCCCAATTACCATTGCAATGATTACACCCACGATGACAGCCACACTATAGACACCAATTGTTTTCAGTCCCTGCGTCGACGCTGCTTGCTCTCGTTCGTCCTCTGGGATAGTCTGGTCAGGACGTGCTAACAGATACAATAGGACTCCAACGATACCGAATAAAACCGCTATAACAGTCCAGACACCCTCATCAACACCACGACTGTAGGCGTCTCGATACACTGCGATAGCCAGTACTCCCTGGAAAAACAGCCCGATCAGTAACAGTCCAAGTATCATATACCATGTGCTTGTCAGTCTCCTACACTTCAACGTTTGTGAAAGTATGAATAACGTCTACCCTACGCAGTCAGAAGTGGCGAACGAGCTATCTTGAATACATTGTTATGTCTGACTCAGTAAACTAGCCTCCAGTTATATCAAAATTCATATACACATCAAATTACTATTGGGTATTTGATACAGTGTCTTGCAGACTCCCCAGTGTATCTGTCTCAGAAAGCAAGAAGGTAGGTCACATCTGCCTGTTTATAGATCTCGGACCCAGCAGTGAGCCATCCCTATAGCCACTCACAACGGCGTGAGGGCTGTGTCAGGAGCATTAGATAGTAACCGAGAGGGATACATCATATACTAAATTTGGATAGATTTGAACCCCCTTCATACTATTATTTGTATAAGAAGCAAATCTATCGTTACTATCTCGACTGAGCTGCTTCAACCACCGAACGTTTCTACTGATTGCTGTTGATGGGGGGATGGGGTGTGCCGATGAAACTTTTTGGGGTACGTAGTACCCTTTTTGAAGGGGTTACTCGACTGTTAAGGAGAGTAACGCATCGTTGCTGTAAGCAACGCTCCTTACACTGAATCGACCGTAGGGAGATTCATTGTCCAATTACTACTGAACAGCAATTCTACATTGACACTGGCGTATTCAGTATTTACTACGAAGATTAGTGAGTATGTAGTATCTCAGGTCTTCAGATCAAGGGAGACTGGTGTAACTACAGTAGACAGGGTATAGACTAGAATCACAGGTGCAACTACAGTAAGCCGTGCAAGGCCACATGAGACAAGAACCTAAGATACTGGTATTATTACACTGTCTATGGTCGACTCACAAATGTCAGAAACAAAATATTAATTCAGAATAACAAGTAACAATCAAGGATGACGACTGATAAGACCGCTATTGAAGCAGCCTGTGACCTTGGTTATATCCACACTTCTTGGGAAGGGTACCGCAGACTAAATGAAGATCTCCAGCAGAAGTAATTAGCTCATTTATATTCTAAGGTGCTTGTGACTGTTTTCAAGAGCGTCTATACAATCCCAAGTAGGTTTCATTGTCTAACTTAGGAAATGGGACACAAGGCTTTACAGAGGATTCTGTGGCACAGGTGATTTGCCCCTCCCCAGTACTGAATAGGAAATAGGGGCCAAATTAATAGTAAGAAAACTTAGGTATATCGGGAATTTCCCAAGATATATTTGATATATGATAGTAATCTTGACTCAGTATCGGACAGTACTCGTTTCGGCTGCCTACTTAAAGGCACAATGAATATGGATTAGTCAAATACCATGCCCAATAAAAACGTTTTCTGTACCGTTTATAGTATCAGAGACCCAAACTAAATTAAGAACATAGTATGACCATCAAAGTATGGAAAACAAATCACGCCGTAGGTTCATAGTGGCACTCACCACGAGTGCTATTGCTGGGTGTTCAGGAACCACAGACCAGTCGGCGAAAACGAATTCATCTGCTACACCTACTCCCACACCTACACCTGAACTCTGTGACCACCCATATGAATCGGATGGAGAGCAAGTCAGTTATCAATATAGTCAGGCGTATGAACAACTCAATAGTATCACTTCTGTCATTGGCGATCCTAAAACGGTAGAACAGGCACAGGAATCTGTGTTCGGTGGTGGTTCTGCATTGTACAAATTACAGTGTGATACATCTCCATGTGAAAGCTCTTTTTATGACGCCATTGAGGCATTTCGTGCTGTCCAGAACCAAGCACAGACGACACGTGATGATTTCAATGCTGTTGAATCGATGGCAAAATCATGTGATATTGAACTTACTGACTACGTAACCTCAGCAACGAACAGCGGGGCAAAAGTGGCATCCCATCTAAAAACAGCGGCTGAAGAATTTGAGCAAAGCGCACAGAACCAGATAGACAACGACAATACAACCTTCCAGACTGACAGTGCTTTTGAAGCTGGTATGTCTACATACGAGCAGGCAGAAGCAATTGATGTGCCAAGTGCAACCAGCGTAGATAACCGATTAACCGTGTACAGCGGTGAGACGGCTGAATAACACTGTTCAAAATACTCTTTAGTCCTTCTATTGAGAGACCATCAGCGTCAGAGAGTCAATCTGCACCGTTGGCACAGTATGTCTCATACAGATCAAGACACTACCAGTGCAGTAATTATGAAGTGACCCGTTCACACTGGCGTAGCACTTGGTACGGTAGGCTCCACACAAGCAACAACATCACAAGGACGGCGACCGTGGCCTGCCCCGCCTGACACCAGTGGTTAGGTTTCTTTCTTACGTCTATCGACCCAACTATCTTTGATTACGATATCTTCCGCCATGTCAGTGTGAATCCCGATGTTCAGACGACTTTTCGAGATGTTCCCACTGTTGTCGTCGTCAGGACTCACCATGTGATGAATACGGTTCACTTCGTAGGTGAGTGGCACCGTTTTCTCTGCCTCTGTGCGGCACGTGGGACGGGCTTCAATCGTATCGAAGGGTGTGAGTCCACCAGCAAGCAACGTCGTCATGTCGCCAGCTGTGGCCTCGTCTATAGCCTCTTTCAGTGCAGACCGAGCATCGTTTTTCACTTCTGCCTTTGTCTGTCCATCACTCTTGATGAACGTATCGGCGTGTAGTTCTGTCTCGCCTGCTCGCTGGTATAGCCCTTTGTGTCGGGCTTTAGCAATGACGTACTTCTTCACACCAGTGTTTAGTTCAAAGGAACCAACTGATTCTTTTGAACGTGTTGCACTTCCCTTTACCTCAATCGTATTGATGGGTGCCAGTTCAGCATAGGCATTGTTATCGATGACTGTTATATCGCCACCGAGATAATGGGCTTGGTGAGACGTGTTGGTTGGCTTCTTCAGTGGCAGTAGCGTAATGCCATCTTCAGTTGGTTGAAACCAAAGCCGAAGGCTGTTTTTCGACCGAAGCCAGTCAACTACGTCTTTTAGTGTGTGGCGGTTCTCTTGGAACGTCTTCGGTGCCAGGTCTGGAATACTGTCATTGTCGGGGAAGATAAAATCAGCAAGACTCTCTATATCGTCGTAAATTTCGATGTCTTCCAGTGAGTCATCCGCCGTCTCACTGAGAGAGGTAACGTTGAATTGACTGTTCTCGTCCAGTTCAGAAAGTACGTAATCAACAACAAATTTACCAGTACAACTGGTAAATTGCTTCCCTGCTGTGACACTGGTCAGTAAATCGGCTGGACCACGAGCCCGACATTGCCACGTCGAGGCTTTGTCAGTCGCCCCAACGCCTGTTACAAAACCCCGAAATGTCGGGATGAACGTATCATTGCTGTCTTTCAATTCGATGTACAGTGTGTCGAACGATGTCTGGTTCTGTGGTTCTTTCGTCTGGAACAAATCGACGTACCGTTCACCCTGATACGTTGCAGGAAACTGAACTTCAGCGTATCGTGTAACGTCTAATGCTCCCTCTTTCCGAAGATGAACATCAGCATTGGCGACGGGAATCCGAGTTCCATTGACGTAGATGCGACTGTCACAGTCACCCTGTGGCTCGTGATCACTGACAGTACCCACGTCGAAGGTTCTTGTACTCATGTTACGCCTCACCGCCTGTGGGACCATCGGACAGTGTGAACGTGAGTTTCCCGTCGTCGCTGTCGTCACCGTCATCATCCGTCTGCTCACTCTGAGAGTCGGCGTTAGTGCTGTCGTCATCCTTCACTGCAACAGTCATCGTCTTCCCACAATCGAGTGTAACCTCCTTTGTCTCCCCACTGTACCGACCAGTGTAGACCCACATCCGCTGTCCCTTGTTGTCGAAGTCGTCGCTATGGTCTGTGATGAACTGCTCTGTAACCAGCTCCAGGGCGGCGTCACGGCTACGCAGGTCTTGCTCATATCGGTCATCGAGCCATCGGGCAATTTCCATCAGATTTGACTTGACACGGGGTCGAACCTGCATTCTCGAATACGAGGGAGCAACAGTATCAGACTGTGGATCAGAAGAATCTTCCATACATATCCTTTGTACCTGAAACTATTTAAAATGTAGGATATTTTATATATTTGATATGAAAGAACTGCGTAACTGTCTGAACACATAGTCAGAAAATTCTGAGAGAAACAGCGGGGTGTATCGCAGTTCGACAATATATACGTCTTTGACGGTGGGTGACGTATCAGCCTGAACGGAGAAGTGTCAGTACGGCGATGCAGACCTCCTCCCCCCATGTCTGAGCAGTGGCCTTTGTCTCTGTAATCGTGATACGGGGGTAGAGGGCCTGTATCTAAGGCTTTATCTACTCTACTGTTTGACTTTGCACTTGTAAACTACTTGCGTAGCGGCCAACATATCAGATACTCTTAACACTAAGTCAATCCCGTCCCTCTGTCTAATTGCGATGGCCGAAATCAAACACAACGTGGTAGATGGCACCGACTGGGGACGAATCGAGCGGCCTGACGACGACGTGTGTATGCGTCTGTTGGCTGCTGTGGCTACTGAGTACCAGCTTGGTGACGACGATGTGACCGATGACACTGGTTCACTCATCGACAGCAGTGTTCTTGATTTGGCGTACATCATCCGCCGTGGCACCGTGGCCGAACCGAACTACAGTGACGGGCAGATTGTCGTCGCCACTGGGAAAACGCACCCCTTCGCTGACGGCGATGGCAGGCTCACTGTGTGCGTCAGGGCCGACCGAGATACCCACGAAATCGAGAGTGTTGAAGTGAGCGCATATCTGTACTGATTGACGCCCATTCCTTCGAGTGTTGTACGTGTGGCTGTTCTGTTAACCAACAGAGGACGCTGACAACTCCTTTTTGTTGGTTAAGAGTTATCGTGTGTTCCGACACATCGGCAGAATAGCAACCCCTGATTTACTCTTTCTGACTACCTGCCTGCTGTTCCAGTTCTTCAATCCGTTGTCGAAGACGAATAATCCGAGCGACAGCGGCGTAGGTCGTTACCAGCCAGAGAAAAAATAGAATATTGATTGACAGCCCCAGTGGGAGCGGTGTCGTCCGAACATTGATATCACCAGTTACAGGGGTTACTCGGGTAAAGAAAAACTGATAGACAGTTCCAGTGAACTCTAACACACCCTGCATCACGAACCACCCCAGTAGTAGCCCTACAAACCACCTGACTACAGGGTGATTCCCGAACCATTCCCACACAGAGACACCAATATTCTTCAGTCCTGTGGACGTGTCTGAAATCCCGTCGACCACCTGTCCCGACCCTGTAGCGAGATGTTCAGAGGGGTCCTTCTCCGACTCATCACCAGTCATGTTTAACGTATTGACCACCTGCTATATCAACGGATGTGGAAGTCTTGCCAGTGCTTCAGAAACATCTCGTGTTTGAATCCATCCCTGTGATGGAACCTTCTCACTGGTCATGTCGTGTTCGAGCGAGCGACCGAGGCAGTCACGTCGCTCTGCGACTGACTAACGAGTGTCGCCGCCGAACCGACTGGCCACAATACTACTGCTGTCACAGTGGCATAGCACCCCCAACACTGTATGCCAATCCCGTGAAGTCATACATCACGAGCAATCTGCTATGCTCAGAACCACAGAGTGACTTGAACGGTCGGAAGAATGATTACCCGTCAGGTGGATACTACGAGCGAATCGACGGATGGCAGTGCCCACCAGACAGGCTGTGTATGACTACGAGATAGGCCACTCTGAGTATCACGTCTCAGAGAGTAACAGTGCCTATGTCAGCGGAACGGACGAAATCTCTAAAACGGCGTTAGAAACCTCTAAGCATCGGGCTCAACCACTCGGTTTTCGCCGTCGAAGTGTGCGGAGTTGTCCTGCGGGCGGTAGTTCAGGACCTCTTTGGCGCGGTCGATGGAGTAGTACTTGCGGTCGTTGTCGGAGATGCCGTAGACGATCTCGAACTCGTAGTCGGCTTCCAGCGCGCACTGGTGGATGTGGGCGCAGTCGGGGTAGGAGAGCCACATCGCCTGGCCGCGCTCGTAGTCGATGGGCGGGTGGCCACGCGTGAGGTTGCCGATGCGGATGTTACAGACCTTGATGCCGTGCTCGTCGTGGTAGTAGCGACCCAGCACTTCGCCGGTGGCCTTCGAGACGCCGTAGAGGTTGCCGGGTCGGGGAAACTCGGTGCCGTCCAGGCGGAAGTCGTCCTCCGGCCGGTACATGTCCGGGGTTCGCTGGTCGGTCTCGAAGGAGCCGACGGCGTGGTTCGAGGAGGCGAAGACGAACTTCTCGACGCCCTCCTCGACGGCGGCCTCGTAGAGCTTCTGGGTGCCGTCGATGTTGTTCGAGAGCACCGAGTCCCAGGGGGCCTCCGGACGGGGGTCCCCGGCGAGGTGGATGACCGCGCCGACGCCCGCGACCGCTTCCCTGACGTCGTCGGGGTTGTCGACGTCGCCGATGAGGTACTCGTGGTTGGGCTGCTCTGCGGGCGGATTGTGGAACATGAGCTTCCAGTAGTAATCCTCCCCGAGGCCCTCGAGGATGGCCTCCCCGACCGCGCCGCCCGCACCTGTGAGTAGAACCGGGTCGTCCATTCGTATTGGGTGGATAGTCATGACACAATAGGTAGCTTGCGGTTCCAGTATGTCCCACACAGCCGACGGTACTGTCGGACGGCCAGCGAGCCGTTACCGTCGTACCGCCGGCAGGCGAGGCCGTCGGGTAGCGAATCGCTTACCACGGTACAGCCACCAGTACGGCTATGGAGCCGACAGCCCCGCAGGCCGCCTGCTTCGAGGCCGGAATCAAGTTCGGGTCGCTCTACCACCAGTTCGCCGGCACGCCGGTGAGTCCCGACAGCGCCGACTCGCTGGCCCGAGCCATGGAGGAGGCCATCGAGAACCAGCCCTACTGTGAGTCCGTGACCGTCGCGGTCCGTGCGGAGCCGCTCCGGGAGGCCATCGAGAACGCCGGCGCCGACTACACCGAGCTGACCGGGCGCTTCCTGGATGTCTCGATGACCATCGACTACGAGGGCGTCACCGTCGAGACGAGCATGGCGATGGAAGACGGCTACCCGCTGATGCAGGTCGATTCGGTTGGTACACCGTCCCAATAGTACGAAAATTTTACACGCGCCCGCCGTACAGTTGATGTGATGCCCCTCCACGCAATCGACGATATCGGCGACGCGATAGACGCGACGAAGTCGTTCCTGTTACCCTTCGCCGCCAAGACCTGGCTCAAACTGGCGGTCGTCGTCTTCTTCATCGGCGGCGGTGGCGGCGGGTTCAACGGGCTCCAGAACGTCGGAAACTTCGGTGGGCAGGACCAGCCGGCCGACGGCGGCCAGTCCTTCCCCGACGGGGCCCCGACGACGGTCGACGGCGTGTTGGCCGAGTTCGGGACGGAGCTGTTCGTCATCATCGGTCTGGCACTGTCGCTCGTGCTCGTTTTCGCGCTCCTAAGCAACCTCATGGAGTTCGTCTTCGTCCAGTCGCTCGTCTCCCGTGAAGTCCACGTCCGACGGTACCTCCGCGAGAACGTCGGCAACGGCCTGCGGCTGCTCGTGTTCCGACTGGCCCTGACGGCGCTCTCGCTCCTGCTCGTCGTCGGCTTTCTCTACACCGTCTTCGTCACCGCCTTCGGCGGGAACGTAGACAACATCACCGTCGAGGGGGTGTTCGCCATCCTCCCCCTGGCCATCGTCTTCTTCCTCGTCGTCGGGCTCTTCCAGGGCCTCGCGACCGGCTTTACCAACATGTTCGTGATTCCGATGATGCTCACGAGCGACCGCGGGGTGCTCGCGAGCTGGAAGCGCCTTCTGGGGTCGATGCGCCGAAACGTCAAGCAGTATCTCGCGTATCTCGCCTTCTCCGTCGTGCTGGCAATCGGCGTCGGTATCATCGCGAGTATCCTCGGGTTCGTCGCAACCGTGCTCGTCGCGATTCCGTTCGTTCTGGTGGCCGCAGTTTGCTGGTTCTTCTCCCACTGGGTCGGGCTCGCCGGCGGGACGCTCGTGCTGGCGCTCTTCGCCGTCATGGTCGTGCTGTTTGTCCTGATGCTCCTGCTGGTGACCTCCCTCATCCAGGTCCCGCTGCAGGCGTTCCTGCGCTACTACGCGATGCTCGTGCTGGGTGACATCGACGAGCCCCTGGACCCGCTGCCCGAGGTTCGAAGCGATATCCGGGCGGACGAGTTCGACGACGGGGAGCCGCCGGCGGCCGACGGCGTCTGAGCCAGGGGAGCTTTTCGGTTTCTCGAAAACCCACCCGTTCACGTCGTGCGGTTTCACTTTCACTTTCAGGCGGGCTTTTAATCCCCTCCCACGTGAACTGTTACCTATGAGTCAGACCAGTCTGGACGACGACGAGCTGTTCGGCGAGGCCGCAACCGAGATGCGAAGCGACGTCGAGGCGTCGCTGGCCGAGGCCCGCGGGGCGCTCCCCGACGGCGACGCCGTGTGGGACGTCGAGGCCGACAACACGCTCGGCGTGCTCAACGCGCTCAAGACAGCACTCGACGTGGGCGACGCCGAGGACCACCTGCGTGACGCCAAGAAGTGGTACACGATGGGCGAGCGGGCCGACGCCTTCGAGGACGCCGACGACCTCGCCGAAGACATAGCGAGCGTCGAGGCCCTCATCGAAGACGTCGAAGACGCCCGCGAGCAGGTCGGTGGCCTCACGTCGACGATTCCACAGCTCCGAAGCACCCTAGAGGAGTTCGAGGACGATGCGGCGGACGCCGAGGCGGACGCGGACGCCGAAGAGGCCGAGGCCTGATCACCGTCGCGCGACGCGGTCGAGCAGTGCCGCGAGCGCCTCGCTCGCCTCGTCGAGTAGCTCGTCGCCCCGCTCGGCGCTCCCCTCGCCGGGGTCGCCGACACAGCCGTTCTCGCTGAATTCGCTCGTGTCGTAGGCCAGATTGACGCCGCTGACCCACTCGCCCCAGCCGTCGGCACCCCCGTCGGCGGCCTCCTCGAAGCGGTCCGCTCGGACGAGGTCCGGACGGGTGTGCTGGAGGAGACTGGTCTCGACGGGGCCGCCGTGGCCCATCTCCGGCGCGTCGACGGCGTCGAACCAGGTGAAGGCCCACGCGTCGGCCTCGTCGTGGCGCGTGATCCGGGCACAGACCTCTCGTAGCGGCCCGACGTTGCCGCCGTGGCCGTTGACGACGACTACCTGCGTCCAGCCGTGGTGGGCCAGACTGGCGACCGTCTCACGGACGTAGTCACGGAAGGTGTCTTCGCTGACCCACAGCGTCCCCGCGAAATCGCGGTGTTCCTCGGCGACGCCGACGTGTATCGGCGGAGCGACGACTACTTCGCTGTCGTAGGCGGCTTCGGCGGCGTCGGCGACGGCCTGTGCGGTCAGCGAGTCGGTGCCCAGCGGCGCGTGGGGGCCGTGCTGTTCGGTGCTGCCGACCGGGAGCAATGCGAGGTCCGTCTCGACGGCCTCGGCGTCGGTAGCGGTCGCGTCGCTGAGGTGCATATCCCGACGTGGACGCGAGGGAACACAAACGTAGTGGTCGCCAGCGGAAAGGAACGGTCTCAGACGATAGAGTCCGGTCGGCTCTCGAAGTAGTCGAACACCGCGCCGAGCCCGAGCCCGTAGACGACGTGTGCCACCAGCGTCAGGACGGCGTACAGTACCAGCGAGAGCCCGGTCTGGTCGGTGTAGAAGGCCAACACGAAGCCGGTCCACATCGCCGCGCCGAAGAACGCGCCCTCGATCGGACTCGACTCGCCGGGGAGGTACGTCTTCAGGGACGCGAACAGCAGCGGCCAGGGGAACATCCCGCCGCCGAGGAAGATAACGAAGCCAAAGAGGACGGCCGGCACGTACGCCGTCAGCCCGAGCAGTTCGGTGAGGATGGCGAAGTCGGTGAGTGCGAAGGCGCCTACCGACTGGGCGATGAGGAAGACGACGGTCATCATCGCCGTTCCGACCAGCCCGCCGGCGGCACCGATGACGCCGTCTGCGAGGATACCCCGGAGGTTGTCGAACTCCTCGCTGGAGCTCACCACGTCGTTGTCCTGCGTCTCCTGGATATCGGGTGGCGTGTCTGGCATGGTGTGACGTAACATGGCAACGGAGAAAAACCTTCGCGCCACTGGCATATCGATACGAACTATCAGAAAGATGTCCAGAATATCTAATACATTACGCTGTCGAGCATAGCTATGGTGAGTCACTCGGTGTCATGGGGCACACTCGGTCCCCTACTCCACGGTGGTGACGTTCGCGCCCCAGCGGAGGTGTTCAACAGCATCTTCGAGGTGTTCCTGGTCCTCGGAACTGTGGTCGGCGTCTTCGTCGTCGTGTACACGTTGTATCACGCGGTCAAGTACCGAGCGACCGACGATTCGGACCCCTTCGCGGACACCGTCGACCGGCCGCGGCTGGGCGAGCTCCCCGCGGGTGGTTCGGGCGGGCGGAAGGTGTTCCTCTCTCTGGGCATCAGCGCCGTCATCGTCGTCTCGCTCATCGGCTGGACCTACATGGAGCTCTCATACATCGAGGACGGGCCAGAGGTCGAGGGCGAGGAGGATATCCGGATAACCGTCGAGGGGTACCAGTTCGGCTGGACGTTCGTCTACCCCAACGGCTACGAGAGCACGACGCTCCGAGTGCCCCGCAACCGCGTCGTCAGGCTGGACGTGACGTCCCGGGACGTGTTCCACAACTTCGGCATCCCGGCCTTCCGCGTCAAGGCCGACGCGATTCCCGGCCGGACCACCTCGGCGTGGTTCACCGCAGAGAAGACGGGAACCTACGAGGCCAACTGCTACGAACTGTGTGGGAGCGGACACTCCCTGATGGCCACCGACGTCGAAGTCATGCCCCAGGACGCCTACACCGAGTGGTACAGCGGGACGGAACCCGAGACGACCTCGGGAAGCGCCAACGACAGCACGAGTGCGGAGGCGGCGTCGGGGACCGAGACGCCGACGGGCGGTGGTCCGGCATGAGCGAGGCTCACGAGGGCGGTCTGCCGCCCAAATCCAGCGTCCGCCGGTGGTTCCTCACGACCGACCACAAGGATATCGGCGTCCTCTATCTCCTCACCGCGCTGTTCTTCCTCGTCTTCGGCGGCCTACTGGCCCTGCTCTTTCGCCTCGAACTGCTCACCCCCGGCGCCGACCTGCTCGGGCCGCTGGGGTACAACCAGGCCGTCTCCACGCACGGGCTGTTGATGGTGTTCTGGTTCATCTCGCCGTTTGCCTTCGGCTTTGCCAACTATCTGGTCCCGCTCCAGATCGGCGCCGACGACCTCGCTTTCCCGCGACTGAACGCCCTCTCGTACTGGCTCTACCTCTTTTCGGGTGTCCTGATGGGCGTCTCTTTCTTCCAGGGGTCGACCTTCGCCGGCGGGTGGACGATGTACGCGCCGCTGAACACGCCGGCCTACATCCCCGGCGAGGGGCTGGGCGCGACCTCGGTCGTGCTGGCGCTCGTCATGTTCTCGACCGCTATCACGCTGGGGTCGGTGAACTTCCTGACGACGATGTATCGGATGCGCGCCGAGGGGCTCCGGATGCGGGACCTCCCGCTCTTCTCGCTCTCTATCAACCTCACCGTCTGGATGATGCTGTTTGCCTTCGCGGCGCTGCTGGCGGCGCTCGTGATTCTGGCCTCGGACCACATCATCGGGACGACGTACTTCCAGTACGCCAACGACGGGTCGACGATGGCGACCGACGCCGACAACCCCGGGGCCTCGCTGCTGTGGGCGCATCTGTTCTGGTTTTTCGGCCATCCGGAGGTGTACATCGTCTTCTTCCCCGCACTGGGCGTGATGGCAGAGTGCTTCCAGACGTTCACCGGCAGACGGCTCGTCGGCCGCAAGTGGTTCGTCGTCGCGATGGTGCTCGTGGCCGTCCAGAGCTTCGCCGTCTGGATGCACCACATGTTCCTGACCGGAATCAACCTCCCCATCAAGACGGTGTTCATGGCGACTACTATCGGCATCTCGCTGCCGTTCGACCTGATGGTGTTCTCGCTCGTCTACACGATGGCGAAAGGGCGGGTTCGGTTCACGACGCCGTTCCTCTTCTCGCTGGGCGCGCTGGTCCTGTTCATCGTCGGCGGCATCACCGGCGTCTTCCTGGGCGCCATCGTGCTCGACTACCAGTTCCGGGGGACCTACTGGGTGGTCGCGCACTTCCACTACGTGATGGTCGCCGGCGTGACGGCGCTGGTCGGCGGGCTCTACTACTGGTATCCGAAGATAACCGGGCGAATGTACGACGAGACGCTCGGCAAGCTCCACTTCGCGGTGTATTTCGTCGGCTTCAATCTCCTCTACTTCCCGATGTTCGTCGCCTGGGAGACCCCGCGGCGCGTCTTCGAGTACCCGTCGGGGCTCCAGCCCTACCACACGATGGCCACCGTCGGCGGCTTCGTCCTCGGTGCGAGCTTCCTCGTCATGTTCTACAACCTCTTTGCCTCGCTGTGGCGCGGTGCCGAGGCCGGCGAGAACCCCTGGGCGTACGCCAGAACCGCCGAGTGGGCGGTCGCTTCACCGCCGCCCCTGGAGAACTTCCCCGGCGTCCCGAGCTACGCCGACGGCTCGCTGTCCTTCCTCTCAGAGGCGGCGGTTGTCGAACGGACGCGGGGGCCAGAGGGTGTGGCCGCCGACGGCTCCGGAGCCGCGTCGGAACAGCGGTCCGGCGGCGGCGAGACGAGCGGCGCGGGACGGGGGTCGTCCGGTCGTCGTCCGGACGGTGGGACCGCGTCGGTGACGCGAACCCGTGCCACTGGAACGCCCTCGGCCCACGAAGCCACGGGCGGGGCCCACGCGAGCCACGCGAGTTTCTGGCCCGTTCTCGTCGGACTCGCCGGCTTCGTCACCTTCCTCGGGCTCTCGGGCGTCCGAACGGGGAGCGTGGTCTACGTCTCACTGGCCGCCGCGGGCGGGCTGGCGACGGTCGGCTCGCTGCTCGGCCTGACCCGCGAACCGTTCCACGCGCCGGAGATGGCTATCGCCGAGCGCTGGCCCTTCGCCCGCGTCGAGAAGCCGAAACTCGGGCTGTGGTTCTTCCTCGCCAGCGACATCGTCCTCTTTGGCGCGTTCGTCGGGTCCTACGCCTTCGTGCGGGTCGCCTACGGCTGGGAGGCGTGGCACGAGCTCGTTCCCGCCGCTCACGTCACCACGCCCGGCCTGATCAACACCTACCTGTTGCTCACGTCGAGCTTTCTGGTCGTGCTGGCGATGGTCGCCGCCGAGCGCGAGAGCCGCCGGGGGACCGTCGCCGCGCTCGCGGGTACGGTCGCGCTCGGTCTGGCTTTTCTGGGCAACAAGGCTCTGGAGTGGACCCACCTGTTCCACCTCACCAGCGGGCAGTTCCCGGACGGCTGGACCCTCTCGACGAACATCGCGTCGTCGACGTTCTACCTGACGACTGGCCTCCACGGCGCCCACGTCGTCGTCGGGCTGCTCATCTGTTCGTACATGACCGTGCGGGCGTGGAACGGGGCCTATCAGGGCGACGACAGCGCCATCGAGTACTTCGGGCTCTACTGGCACTTCGTGGACATCGTCTGGCTGTTCCTGTTCCCGCTGTTCTACATACTATGAACTGGAAAGGATACACCGCGGTCTACGTCCTGTTGTTCGCCCTCGCGACTGCCCAGGCCGTCGTCGAGCTCGCGGGCTACGTCGACAGCGCCTACTGGGTCGCCTTCGGCGCCATCCTGTCGCTGTCGGTCGTCAAAGCCGTCGCCGTCGCTGCCTACTACCAGCATCTGCGCTGGGAGCCCCGATCGGTGAGCTATCTCGTGCTCGGTGGAGTCGCCGGCGCGCTGGCTCTGACTGCCGCTGCGGCGTACTCGATAGTGTGACCCGGCAACACAGCCGGGGAATTCGGTAGTGTAGCCCGCAGGTCAACCGACGAGCTGTGCGGTCACCGCGACCAGAAACAGCGCGCCGGCGACCGTCGCGGACTCGGCGACCGCCAGCGACCGCGGGTGTCCCCGACTCAGCGCCGCACTGTAGACGCCAAAGAGGAGATAGCCGGCGAGCACCCCGCCCGTGGCCAGCGCGACGGCCGTCCCGACCATCGGCTGCTGGTCGACGGGACCGGCGATGTAGGCGACCACGCCGCCGACGGCGCCGACGAGGAGCACCGCGAACGTGACGGCGAGCGCCCGCGGGTCCTCCGAGAGCCGGGTGTCCGCCTCCCGGGGTCCCACTGCGAGCCCCGTCACGCTCGGCGCGTAGTGGTACCAGCCCTGCCGCCACGCGAGCCAGCTCACGACCCCGACCACCAGTACCCCCATCAGCGCCGTACTCGCGAGAGCTGTCGCTGCCATGGTATGCTAGTACATGTCAGTCGGCTATAACTGTTCGCCGGGGCGGTACCGGAGATTGTTTCCGACACTCACTCGTTTCTGAGTGAGTATATCGCAATTATTGCCGGAAGAAATTTATCGCCATCCGCCGTACCGCGGTGTATGTCCCAGCGGCCGACCGCAACCGACGACGGCAACGACTGGATCGCACGACACGCCCGGATCCGCCCGTGCGGGGACGGGCCGTCGGTCATCGTCGAGGAGCTCGACGACGACTGGGCGCACCGCCACGCGGAGACGCGGCGGTGCGGTTCCAACTGATACGAGTTCACACCGACGACAGCCGCGTGGCCGGGTGTCCAGCGACGTTCAGTTAGCGTTCTGCAGCACTTCGACGCCGATGAGGGCGTCGCCCGTGAGCGCGCGGATGTACGCGCCACCGGCGATGGAGACGTGGTCGAAGGAGTCCTCGCTCATTCCGTACATCGTGATGGCGCGGGAGGTGTCGCCGCCGCCGACGACGGAGAAGCAGTCCGTCTCGGCGACAGCCTCGAGAACGGTGACGGTGCCCGTCGAGAACTTCTCGTCTTCGAAGACGCCCAGTGCGCCCTTCACGAAGACTGCGTCGGACTCGCGAGCCAGTTCGGCGTAGTCTTCGGCGGTGTCGGTGCCGATGTCCATGATGCCCAGCCCCTTCTCGTCGACGTCGTCGACGTCGACCTCGACGCGCTCGCCGTCCTCGCCGTAGGCCACGTCGTGTGCGACCGTGATCTGGTCGCCCCGTTCCTCGAGGATGTCCTCGATAATCTCCTGGTTGTTCTCCCACTGCGTCGTAAAGAGGTCCATATCGCCGACGTCGTAGCCGATGGGGTAGCCCTGTGCCCGCAGGAACAGCTGACCGGCGATACCGCCCAGGACGAAGTCGTCTATCTTGTCGCCGATGTGGTCGATGACGCCGATGACGTCGGTGGCCTTCGTCCCGCCCATGGCCATCGTCACCTGCCCGTCGAACTCCTTCTCGGCGATGGCGGTGTTGGCCTGGTACTCGGTCTCCATGACGCGGCCGGCGTAGGCGTCCATCACGAGCGGGAAGCCCACGAGCGAGGCGTGCGAGCGGTGGGCCGCCGAGTACGCGTCGTTGATGTAGGCGTCGAACTCCGGGGCCAGCGTCTGGACGAACTCCGTCTCGGCCTTGACCTCGGGCTCCTCCTCGGGCAGTTCGCCGTCGGCCATCCGGGTGTTCTCCAGGACGAGCACGTCGCCGCCTTCGAGGGCGTCGATGGCGTCGAGAGCCTCGCCGCCGAAGGTGTCCGCGACGTGGTCGACGTCGTGGTCGATGTGGTCGGCCAGGATGTCGGCGTGCTGGGAGAGCGAGACGAAGTCCTCGTCACCCGGTCGGCCCTGATGGGCCATGACGGCCACGGCGAAATCCCGGTCGACGAGCTCGCTGATGGTCGCCGCGTGGCGGCCAAAGCGGCGGTTGTCCTGTACCTCGCCGTCCTCGACCGGGGAGTTGAGGTCGAGGCGTACGAGCACGCGCTGTCCGTCGTCGAGGTCGTCGAGCGTCTGGAACGTCATACGTGAGAGTCAGCCGCCGTCCGTTTAATCGTTTCCGAGTCCGGCGACCGACGACGACAAAATACGACAGTTGTGGCCCGGACGGCGGGAAAACAACGCAGTCGGCGCCGCGGCTTACTCTTCGGTGATGTACTCGGCGACGTCGAGCATGCGACACGAGAAGCCGTACTCGTTGTCGTACCAGGTGAGGATCTTCGTCAGGCCGTTGACGATGTTCGTCGAGGAGAGGTCGACCTGCGAGGAGTAGGGGTCACCGAGGATGTCCGAGGAGACGACCTGCTCGGTGGTGACGCCCAGCGAGCCCTCCATCTCGCCGGCTGCGGCTTCCTCGAACGCGGCGTTGACGTCTTCCTCGGTCACGTCAGCTTCGAGGTCGACGACGAGCTCGGTGATGGAGCCGTTCGGGACCGGGACCCGAATCGCCATCCCGTCGAGTTTCCCCTCCAGCTGCGGGAGGACCTCGGTGGTCGCCTGTGCGGCGCCCGTCGAGGTCGGGATGATGTTCTCGGCGGCGGCACGGCGACGCCGGGGCTTGCTGTTGGGGCCGTCCATCAGGTTCTGGGAGCCGGTGTAGGCGTGGACGGTCGTCAGCTGCCCGGAGACGATGCCGAACTCGTCGTCGAGCACCTTCGCGACCGGCGTGATGGAGTTCGTGGTACAGGAGGCGTTCGAGACGACGTCCTCACCGTCGTACTCGTCCTCGTTGACCCCGTAGACGATCTGCTTGACCTCTTTGTCGCCTTTCGGCGGCGCGGAGATGAGCACCTTGTCGGCACCGGCTTCGAGGTGCTGGCTGGCGTCCTCGTAGGTACGGAAGATGCCGGTCGCCTCGAAGGCGACGTCGACGTCGAGCTCGTCCCACGGGAGTTGGGTCGGGTCTGTCTCGTGGAAGACACCCGCCTCGAACTCCGTGCCGTCGACGGTCAGGACGCCGTCTTCGACGCCGGCTCCGGGGAGTTCGCCCATGACCGTGTCGTACTTGGCGAAGTAGTCGATCTCGTCGTCGTCCATGACGTCGTTGATACCGACGATTTCGACGTTTTCGTTGTCCAGCGAGGCACGCATTACGTTCCGGCCGATACGGCCAAAGCCGTTCAGGCCGACGCGAACTGGGTCACTCATTCCTCTAGAGAAGCACTGTTACCGAGTAAAGGGTTTTCGGAGTTACTTCGAGATAGCCGTCGTTTTACCTATAAATACGGCTGTTTGTCACAGCTTTGGCCGTCCCGCTGGACGGTTCTGGCAACTGGGTCCGTCAGAAGGCTTTTGGGACCGTCGCACATACCACCCGCTACTGATGAGACGGGACGACAACGACGACCCCTTCGATGAATTCTTTCGGGAGATAGAGCGGATGATGGACGAGATGATGGGCTCCGAAGGGGACGTTCACATCGACCGCGACACCGCCGCCGAGAGTGGCGACCTCCACGTCGATGTCCACGAGACGGACGAGGAGGTCCGTGTCGTCGCCGATATCCCCGGTGTCGAGAAAGACGGTATCGACCTGAAATGCGACGGCAACGTCCTCACCATCGACGCCGGCACGACCCACCGGGAGTACCACGAACGGCTCACGCTCCCCAGCCGCGTCGACGAACACTCCGCGTCGGCGACTTACAACAACGGTATCCTCGAAGTCACGTTCGACCGTGAGGACGAGTCCGCCGATATCGAACTGTAGCGACCCCGGACGTGGGGACCCTCGACACCGAACTGAGGTGGAACCGGGGGCCAGCCAACAGCCGTCTCACACGCTACTGCCTCTACGTCTCGATTCTCCCGGTACTCGGCCTGCTTCTCTCCGGGCTGGTGCTGTTTCTCACACTGCTGCCCGAACTGCTCTCGAACCCCGAAGCGCTGGTACTGGTGCTCCTGCTCGCCGTCGTCGGCGGGCCGGTCTCGCTGTTGTACCTCTGGCCGGTGCTTACCGACCCCGAGCAGCGCTCCGGTGTCGTGGACGACTCGTGGCTCGGGGCGCTTGACCCGCTCGGGGTCGCTGTCACGGCCCTCGTCGGACTCGTCGCAGTCGTCGGGTCGTTCCGACTCGCCGACTACGGCATCGTGGTCCTCGTTGGCGTCTGCATGGGAGTCGGGCTCCCGGTCGCCGGTCTGCTGGCGACACGCGGGCGTATCGACCCCGAGACGCTGACGCTGTACGTCGAGCGGGACCGCAACTACACCGGTGGGCTCGCCGTCGAGATGCGAAACTGGACCGCGCTTCGACGCCACCGACTCGGCTCTGTTACCGTCTGTATCCCCTCCTACGCCCCGGGCACCGACGGCAGTGCGCCGAGGCTGTTCGTGCTCCCGACGAGCGTCGCCACCGAGGCCGACGGGGTGTTCCAGCGCGCGCTCGCGGCGTCGACCGACGCCCCCACACGCCCGGGCAATCCCGCGGTCGCAGTCACGCTCGCCGCCTTCGGCGTCGGTACGCTCGCCCTCGGCGCCGGGCTCTGGTGGCTCGTCGACCTACCGACCGGTATCGCGCTGTGGATTCTGGCGTTCTGTGTGACCTTCGGGCTCCTCTTTTTGCTGCTCGCGAAACGCGAACGGTGAGTTGCGCCGTCTCCCGAATCAACGCGGCCGGCCCGCAGTTTCCCGAATCAGTCCCGCCAGCTCGTCCCGAGACCACCTTTTTCAGCGTCGGGTGTCCCGCTCACTCCGTTCGCTCTTGACACCACTCCTGGAAAAACGTGGGCGAAAAACCGGCCACTCGCTACGCTCGTGGCCGGCCCGCAGTTTCCCGAATCAGTCCCGCCAGCTCGTCCCAAAAGCCCGCCTCGTACTTGGTCGCGCTGTCGATGGTCGGGCGGGCGTTCGTCTCGTTGACGACCGCTCGCTCGTCGCTCACGAGCAGGTCCACACCCAGGTAGTCGATGTCGAGCACTGCCGCGGTCCGTTCGGCCAGTGCTCGGAGTTCCGCGGGCAGTTCGACGCCCTCGGCGACCGCACCGCGGTGGACGTTGTGTTTCCAGCGGCCGGTCTCTCGGGCCGCCGTCGGGAGCCGTCGCTCGACTGCACCGACGTACTCGCCGTCGACGACCATCGCCCGGTAGTCGGTCGCGCCGGGGAGATACTCCTGGACGAGAAAGGACTGGTCGCCGGTCGCCCGGTAGTCGTGGACGAGGTCCAGATAGTCCGCGATACCCAGGAAGGAATCGAGGTCGTGGGCCGTCGTCACGCCGACGCCGCGGGTCGTGGAGTTGGGCTTGACCACGACGGGCGCGTCGAGTCGCTCGAAGGCCGCGACGAGCTCGGATTCGTCGGCCGGGTTCGATATCATGACCGTCTCGGGCACCGGCACGTCGGCCCGACCGAGGCGCGCCAGCACGTCCGCCTTGTTTCGCGACCGGAGGACGGCCTCGCGGTCGTTGACCCACGGGACGCCGAGGAAGGCGTCGGCGACCGCCCCCTCCATGACCCGCGACGGGTAGACGAAGCCGGCGTCGTAGTCGGCAAAGGGGCTCTCGGCGAGGGGAATCGCTCGCTCGGTGGTGGCGACGTGGCCGACCTCGATGTCCCGCTCGGCCAGCGGCTCCCCCATCCGCTCGTAGGTCTCGCTGTTCGTGGCGACCGCGAGGCGTAGCATTCGCTCCTCCCTTGGAACCGTCACCGCATAGAAGGCTGTGGTCGCGCGCCGGATGCCGTCAGGCTTCGGCCTCGGTGGTGTCGCCCCGTCCCGCAGCCAGCACCCACAGCACGATGACGAGTCCCTCCAGGCGCGCGACGGTGTACACCCACGACCGCAGTTCCACGTCCGATTCCGTCGTCGCCAGATTCATCCAGAAGTCGACGACTTTCTCCGGGGCGAGCAGTTCCGCGAGACCGAGCGCGAGGAGGAGCAGTCTGATTGCCATATCCCGAGATTCGTCGTGATAGCTGAATACTATTTCGTGTCGGTGCTTTCAGCGCCGTTCGCACCAGCCAGAAAGGCCGCCAGGGACAGCTATCGCGAGCGCGACGAAGCGCGCTCGCGGATAGGGCCACCACTCCTCCCCGGTCGCTCGCATCTGCGAGCGACACGCGTCCTAGATACGGGTAGTGGCTGCTGTGGCCGTGAGCGCGTTTCATCGCGCGAATCGGGGAAGGGCAGGCTGGCTGTAGCGACAGAAGACAAGTCTGTGAGTAAAGCGTATCCGGCGTGCAGAGCGCGCCGGTTCCACCGCGGCGAACCGACCACCGCGCGGCTTCGCCGCGCGACGGGAAGTGAAGCCGCGATTTTTCCCAGGTTTTTGCCCCGGTTGCGGGCCGTCGGCCCGCAACCGAACGACGGTGCAAAAAGTGGGTGTCTAAGAAATAAGCAGCTCTTCGCCGCGCTCGACCTTGATGCGACAGGAGGGCGTGATCTTGTTGTAGGCACGGCGGAACGCCTCCTTGACGTGCTCGGCGTCCTCGACGTTGCAGTAGGCGGTGAACAGCTGCTCGCCGGCGTTCATCCGGGCGGCGGTGCCGACGATCTTCCCGAAGGCGGCGCGCATCCCGTCGGAGACACGGTCGGCCCCGGCACCGGTCGCCTGCTTGTTCTCTCGCAGGACCTGGTGGGGGAACTTCCGCAGGGTCATGCGGTAGTCGCCCTCCTCGCCGATGGTCTTGATGAGGTGGCGGTTCGCGGAGAGGCGCGAGGCCTCCAGCGAGCCGTGTCGGAGCTGGACCGACTCCTCGACGATGAGGGAGATCTGGACGGGGTACTCGCCCTTGTCTTTGGTCTTGCGACCCATCTCGTGCTGTGCGATCTTCGAACCGGGGATGCCCGTGATGTACTCGCGCCGGGTGTAGGACGGCTTGTCGATGTCCCGGTACATCGAGGCAGGTTTGTCGGACATAGGTACTCTTGGTCGAGACGTGGCCGAGCGCCCCAATAAGGGCTTCGATGGGGGCCGCTCGGGTGCGCCGAGGTGGCACACACCGCGACCGGCCCGACACGGGCGGTGACACGCGTGTAACCTCGCTTGGGTGTTTATGCCGGTCGAGCGCCAACCAGCGGTACCATGAACATGTTAGTCGACGGCGAGTGGCGCACAGACGCCTATCAGAGCACGAACGAGGACGGCGAGTTCGACAGACAGGAGACCAGTTTCCGGAACCGTATCGAGGACGACCCCGACGCCCGCTTCCAGCCCGAGGCCGGCCGCTACCACCTGTACGTCTCGCTCGCGTGTCCGTGGGCCCACCGGACGTTGCTCGTCCGAGCGCTGAAGGGGCTCGAAGACGCCATCAGCGTCGACGTCGTCGACCCCTACCGGGGGGACGGCGGCTGGCAGTTCACGCCCGAGAAAGCGGGCTGTACCGAGGACTCGCTGTACGGGTCGGACTACCTCCGGGAGCTGTACGCCGAGGCCGACCCCGACATGACTGGCCGCGTGACGGTCCCCGTTCTCTGGGACACGCGCGAAGAGACCATCGTCAACAACGAGTCAAAGGAGATCCTCCGGATGCTCGACACCGAGTTCGACGCGGTCGCGGAACACGACGTGGACCTCTACCCCGAGGGGTATCAGGACGATATCGACCACATCATCGAGGACATCTACGAGCCCATCAACAACGGCGTCTACCGCTCCGGTTTCGCCGACACGCAGTCGGCCTACGACGAGGCCGTCTCCGAACTGTTCGAGGCGCTCGACCACTGGGACGACGTGCTCGAAGACCAGCGCTACCTCGCCGGGGACCGCCTGACCGAGGCGGACATCTGTATGTTCACGACGCTGGTCCGGTTCGACGAGGTCTACCACACGCACTTCATGTGCAACCACCGGCTCATCCGCGAGTACGACAACCTCTGGCCGTACCTCCGCGACCTGTACCAGACGCCCGGCGTGGCCGAGACAGTCGATATGAGCCACATCAAGGAGCACTACTACACCACCCACCCGGACGTGAGCCCGAAGCGTATCGTTCCGATGGGGCCCGACCCCGATTTCGAGGCGGCCCACGACCGCGACGAGCTGCCGGGCGACCTGCCCGGGGACCTGCTGGCAACGCCCCAGTAATCTCACTCCAGCCGCTCTGTGACTCGTTCCCTGTCGGCCGGCTCGTTGACGTTGTGACACCAGCCGTCGAGCTCGACCGTCTCGACGCGGTGGCCCCGCCGCAGGAGGCTGTCGATGGCGTCGGCGAGCTCGTACTCGCCCCGAGGGGCGGGGTCGATGCGAGACAGCGCTGGCCCGATGTCCGGCCCGAACGCGTAGAACCCGCGATTTACGAGCGTCGACGGCGGCTCGTCTGGCTTCTCGACCAGTCCGGTGACGCGACCGGCGCTGTCGGTCTCGACGACGCCGGTCGTCCGGGCCTGTTCGCGGGAGACGGATTCGACCAGCAGCGTCGCGGCCGCGTCGGTCTCGCGGTGTCGGGCGACCACACCGTCGAGGTTCGCCCGGCAGACGTTGTCGCCGTGCAGCACGACGAACGGCGCTTCGACCACGGGTATCGCCTGTTCGAGCGCGTGGGCGGTCCCCAGCTGGTCGGCCTGTTCGACGTGTTCGATGGGCGTGTCGCGGTAGCCGTCGCCGTAGCGGTCGACGATTTGCTCGCCCCGGTAGCCGACGACGACCGCGATGCGGTCGACGCCGACCGACAGCAGGGCATCGAGGGCGTGCTCCAGCAGCGGCTTCCCGGCGACCTCGACGAGCGCCTTCGGTCTGTCGGCCGTCAGCGGGCGCATTCGCGTTCCCTCGCCCGCGGCCAGGACGACGCCGTCCATACGCAGTCGTGGCGACCCGGCTACAAAACGGTGGGCGGGTCAGGTTTTTGCGCCCGCGCCACTGATAGCCACCGATGGCCGAGGACCGCTACGTTGGCGTCGCGTTCTGTGCCGGGTCGTGGCTGGCGGTAGCGTTCACGGAGGCCGGCTACGAAGAGACGAGCGTCTTCGACGGTATCGGGGACTGCTGGGCGGCCTACGAGGAGGAGACGCGCCGGATGCTGGTCGACGTTCCCGTCGGCCTCGTGGGGTCGGGCGACCCCGTTCGCCGGTGTGACGAACGCGCTCGCGCCGTGCTCGGCCCGCGCAGCGTGGCTGTCGTCGACCCGCCGGTCCGGGAGGCCACCCGGAAGCGCCGCTACTCGACGGCCAATCGGGTCCACGAACGCAAGGCCGACACGCGACTCGCCGAGGCCGCCTTCGAGCGCGCCGACGGCGTCGCCATGTGTGACGAGCTGCTACAGGAGGTCCCCGAGGCCGCCGCGGTCGTCCGCGGGACCCATCCCGAGCTCTGCTTCCGGGCCTTCGCCGGTGAGCCGCTGACACACGACGAGACGACCGCTGCGGGGTACGCAGAGCGGATGCGGACGCTCGCCGGCCACGACCGCGACGCGCCGCCCGTCGTCCAGAAGGCCGCCGAAGCGACCGCCGGCCACGACGTGCCTGTGTCGGGCGTGCTCGACGCCGTGGTCATGGCCTACACGGCCCAGCCCGGCGGCGGCGAGCTCCGCACGCTCCCCGAGGACCCGCCGACCGACGCCAGCGGGCTGCCGATGGAACTGGTCTACCGGGCGGCGGCACCGCTGGGCGAGTGAGCGGCAGGCCGCGAGCGTAGCCGTCGCTCACGACTGGTGATAATAGTTCGGGACTGTAGACAGAAAACCGTCTTACAGTCGCTCGAGGTTCGTCGCGCGCGGACCCTTGTCCGCCTGCTCGATGTCGAACTCGACTTCCTGTCCTTCTTCGAGGTCCGGGCCGCCGACGTCTTCCATGTGGAAGAAAACGTCTTCGTCGGCGTCATCGGTGTCGATGAAACCGTAGCCGCCCGTGTCGTTGAAGAAATCGACTTTGCCTTTCGCCATCGTTAGAGACGCTCCAGGTTGGTCGCTCGCGGACCCTTGTCCGCCTGCTCGATGTCGAACTCGACTTCCTGACCCTCTTCGAGGTCCGGACCGCCGACGTCTTCCATGTGGAAGAAGACGTCCTCGTCCGCGTCGTCAGTGTCGATGAAACCGTACCCGCCCGTGTCGTTGAAGAAATCGACTTTGCCTTTCGCCATTGTTAGAGCCGGGTAACGTTGTTTGCTCGCGGACCCTTGTCCGCCTGCTCGATATCGAATTCGAGTTCCTGTCCCTCTTCGAGGTCCGGGCCGCCGATATCTTCCATGTGGAAGAAGACGTCCTCGTCCGCGTCCTCAGTATCGATGAAACCGTAGCCGCCAGTGTCGTTGAAGAAATCAACCGTTCCTTTCGCCATTGCAACCAAAGAGAGTCCGGGCCGACGGATAACAGTGTCGGTACAGTCGCCACGGCGGAAACACCGTAATCGGCGGACTCCGGCGGTGTGTGTCGTGATACTCCCTCACACGACGCTTCGGTGGCCGGAGCCACACCGCTCTTGTGGTTCGGTGGTAATCGTCGGAGTATGTTGCGTCGACTGCGCGAAAACGGGCCCGTCGTCCTCGTGCCGCTGGCGTGGACCTTCGCCACAGCTGCGCATCTGGACCTTCTCACGCTCCGAACCGTCCTCATCGCCCATCTGGTGATGGACGCCATCATCGCGGCCTTCACCGTTCTCTCGTGGCGGGAGATGACCGACGGCGTCCTGCTAGTGTGGAAGCGAGTCCTGCTCGCCGGACTGGCGATCACGCTCGTGGGAACCGCCGGACTGCTCACTGAGCCACCGGTGGAACTACTGTTGTCGGCGACCGTCGTCGGCTGGATGCTCGTCCCGGGCGCCGGACTGCTCGCGACCGGTCGGCTCGTCGACCGCCGCCCGCGGGCCTACCTCGCCGGCGGCGCCCTGAGCGTCGCTGGCGCGGTGGCCTACGTCGGCGGGCTCTCGGCGGCGCTTCCCGCGGCCCTCGTTGCCGGGCTGACGTTGACAAACGTCGGCCAGACGGCGGGTATCGTCGCCGCTGTCTACGACTACTGAGCGGTGGTCGGTGGCGACGTACCTGTTCAGAACGAAGCGAGTCCCTGCTTGAACTTCCGGATGATATCCTTCTGCTGGAGGTAGCTCGCGGCCGCGAGCATGGTCGGCGCCCAGAGCCCGACGAAGATACCGGTCTGTTTCTCGCCTCTGATGTAGAAGTTGTACCAGGCAAAGAGCACTGACGCGACCGCCGCTGCAGCGACGGGGTCACCGGCCGACATCGGCGTCGAGTCCGCCACCTCGTCCATCTTCTCTTTGGCGTTCGAGTCGTCTTGTTGTAGCATTGACATTGCGTTCGCACAAGGTGGGGCGCTCGTGTCGCCGTACTGCCTTCGCCTGCAAGCAGACTTAGTGACTGCTGCGGGGCATCGCCGCCCAGTCCGGCGGTTTGTTCGACTGCTGCACCGAGTGCCCGCCGGCGGTGCCACGCTGTGGCACCGGACGGCGTGGTTACCAGTAGACCACGGTTTCACGGCGTCGCGAGCCGTCTCGGTGACGTTACCCGTCGCGGCGAGCCCGCTCCACCGCGGGGCTCGCGGATACGGTGGGCTTTCTCTCGGTGCCCGGCTGATAACAAAGACAGTGGCTACCAGACGCGCGTACGATGGACGAGACAACGACACGTCGACGGGTCATTCAGGGGGCGGGAATTATCGGTGCCACAGGAATCGTCGGCAGTTCCGTCGTCACGGCTCAGGAACAGACACCGACCACACAGGACGGGGAGACTGCCCTGCGGGTCGCTCACGCGTCGCCGGACGCCCCGGACGTCACCGTCCGTCTCGACGACCAGGCGGTCGTCGAGGGGCTCAGTTTCGGCAACGTGACCAGCTACCAGTCGGTCGACCCGGGAACCTACCAGCTGCGGATCGTCCCCGCCGAGCAGGGGCTTCTGGGCGGGTTTCTCAGCGACCTCTTTGGTTCGCAGGACGGCGAGACGGTGCTCTACGACCAGCAGGTGACCGTCGAGCAGGGGGCGACTCTCACCGCCGTCGCCTTCGGCGAGGCCGGACAGGGACCCGCCGAGACGCCGACCGGCACGGCCACTCCCACGCCCGACGGGGGTGCGACCCCGACCGAGCCGGCGGGGACGGAAACGGGGGCGACGCCGGCGATGGCGCAGGAGCTACAGATGGGTGGCGGCGGGCAGGCCGGGCCGCTCGTTCAGGGCCTCGCCTTCGGTGAGAGCGCGAGCGCGACCGTCCCGGCCGGTGACTACCGACTCCTGATTCGACCGGCGGCGGGAGACGGTGGGACGACCCCTGCCGGCACGGCCACTCCCACGCCCGGTGGGGGTTCGACGCCACCGGACGGCGAAACCGGGACCCCGGAGGAGACCGGCGCGTTCCGTGTCGAACTCCTCGAAGACGACCTCTCCAGTCCGTCCGAGGGACAGTCCCGAGTCCGTATCTTCCACGCGGTCCCGAACCTCGGGGAAGTGAATATCGTCGCAACGCCCCAGGGCGGCGGACAAGGTCAAGGGCAGACTCCGGGCCAAGGTCAGGGCGGTGGCCAGGGTCAAGGTCAGGGCGGCGGGCAAGGTCAAGGGCAGACTCCGGGTCAGGGTCAGGGCGGTGGTCAGGGTCAAGGTCAGGGCGGTGGCCAGGGTCAAGGCCCACCGGTTAGCGCCGATGTCTCGCTCGAAGCAGGCACCGTCTACAGCGCCTTCGCGGTCGGGTACGCCGACACAGGCACTGCGGAGGCGACGCCCGGTCAGACGCCGACGGAGGGAACGCCCGGACAGACGCCGACAGAGGGAACGCCCGGACAGACGCCGACCGAAGGCACAGCGACGGGGACGCCCGGCGGGGACCGGCCGGAGTTCGAACTGGTCGTCGTCGAGACTGCCACCGACGGGCAGCGAGTCCAGAACGGCGGGACGTGAGACCCTGACGCCGCGGTATCGGGCCGCTCACTCCCCGATTTTCCGGACGATCCGATTCGCCAACTGGACGGCCGTCTGCCGGTCCACCGGCGTCGGAATCAGGACCGATTCGGTGTGCCACTCGCCGCTTCCCTTCAGTTTCCCCGTGCGGACCTCGGCTCCCGGCGCGATGTCCTGGGCCGCGTGGGCCGCCCAGTCGGGGGTCCGAATCGTCTCGAAGGCGTCCGGGTCCCGGAACCGGACGTGGACGTACTCGTCGCCCTGCTCGACTTTCTGTGCACCGCCTGTCCCTCCGCGCTGGGCGCCCTGTCGATTCCGGGACGACGCTCGCTGTTGAGATGGCTGTCGCTGCTGTGACTGTTGCTGTGGCTGCTGGTGCGTTGGCTGCTGCTGTGGCTGCCGTTGTGGTGGTTGCTGTCGCGATAGGCGGTGGTGCGGTGGCTGCTGCTGTGGTGGCTGTTGTTGCTGCTGGTGCGTTGGTTGCTGTTGCGATGGCTGCTGCTGTGGTGGTGGTTGCTGTCCGGGCTGTCGACGCTCTGCTCCTGTCACCCGTTGTTGCTCGGACTGTTCTTCCCGCCGGTCGAACGGTGGTTGCTGACTCATGGTCGGTCTCCGTTCCCCGACGACGCCGTGCAGTGGTCCGACCGGGTCGGCAGTGGGGGGTCGGCGTTCGTGCCGGAGCGACAAAACTGATGTCCCGGCACCTGCGAGAGCGTCAGCGTCCCCGGTCGAACAGCGTCGGCGTCGAGAGCACTGCGAGCCGTTCGACTTCGACGGTGACGGCGTCGTCGCTCCGGGCGACAGCCACGTCCGTGCCCGTGAACCGGTCCGTGGTGTCGACGACCGGCCGGAGGTCGACGGTCCGCGGGTCGGCGGCGAAGTTGACGACCACGATGCGTTTCTCCGCGCCGGCGTCGCGACCGAAGACCAGCACGTCCTCGGGCGCCTCCGTGCGGTAGGCCGGGCGCACGAGCCCGGCCGTCGGCCCGAGCACGGGCGACTCGTGGTAGAACGCGACGAGGTCGCGGTAGAATTCGAGGTGAGACTCCGGACACGTCTCCCAGTTCACGAACGCCCGCTTGTACGGGTCGCGCTCGATGTCGTCGGCCCGCTCCGGGTCGTCGGCGTAGGGCAGTTCCCGGCGCTCTCCGTGCCGGGTGATGAGCCGTTCCTGTCCGTAGTAGAGCATCGGGACGCCGGGGAGGGTACAGGCCGCTGCGGCCGCGGCCCGAGCCACCGCCGCCGGCTCATCGCGGTGGCCGACGGCGGCCTCGTGGGCCAGACGGGCCTCGTCGTGGTTCTCGGTGGCGTTGAGCAGCCGGGTGTAGCGGGGGAACCCGTCGCGTTCGCGGGCCTCGATAGCGTCCAGCAGGTCGGCCGGCGGTCGCTCGCCGCGAGCGACAGCGTGGACTGTGTCGGTAAACCCCGTCGTATCGAAGTGGAGGTCGAACTCCGAAGCGGCGAAGGCCGGCGTCCGGGGGATGGCCTCTTCCAGCAGGAGGAAGTCGGCGTCCATTGCGCGCACGCGCTCGCGGACCTCTTTCCAGAAGCTGTGTGGAACGCCCCAGGCGATGTCACAGCGGAAGGCGTCCACGCGCTCGGCCCAGAACTCGACGGCCGCGAGCAGGTGCTCCCGCAGGGCGACGTTGCCGTGGTTCAGGTTCGGCTGGAGCCGGACGCCGAAGAAGCCGGTCCCCGCCGGTGCGGCGTCGTGGCGGCTCGGGCCCAGCTGGCGGTCGAACCAGTCGAAGTACGTCGAGGACTCGTCCCACGCCTCGACGTCCGGGAACGCGTAGGGGTCGTCGGGCTCGGGGCCGAGTTCGGCGATGGTGTCCTGGTAGAACGGGTGGGTCCAGCCGCAGTGGTTCGCGACGAGGTCGAAACAGACCCGGATACCGCGGTCGTGACACGACTCGACGAACCGGTCGAAGTCGGCCAGCGTTCCCAGGTCCGGGGCCACGTCGAAGTAGTCGGTCGCGCTGTAGCCGTGGGGGCCGCCCGGTGCCGACTCGACGGTGGGGCTCCAGGCGGGGACGACGGGTGTCAGCCACACCACGTCGACGCCGAGGCCGTCGAGGTAGCCGACGCGTTCCGTCAGCGTCTCGAACGTCGTCTCGCCGGGTTCGCCGGCGAACGAGCGGGTGAAGATTTCGTAGACGACGGCGTCGTCGAGCCAGTCCGGCGGTCGGTTCGGGAGGGAGACGGACTCGCCGTCGGGGTCCAGCAGTATCTGGTCGGCCACGCCCACGCGGCGCCCGTCGAACGGCGCCGCGTAGACGCTTGTCGGCCCGTCCAGTGCGGCCGCGGGGACCCGTGCGGTCGTCCCTTCGACGCGGATGTCGGTCGCTTCGAGACTCGCTGCGTCGTGCGGGAGAAACGCCACGTCGAGTTCGGACTCGACGGCGTGGCTGTCGGGCGCGAGCTCGGGGTTGGACTCGACGACGAACTCGTCGGCGGCCGCGTCGTACCGGCCCCCGAGTTCGATGCGCGGCGGCCCGCCGCTGTCGGTCGCCCCGGCGCCGCCGACGCCGTCGGCCGCCGCGGCGTCCTCGTCCCCGTCGAAGACGCGTATCGTCAACTCGTGTGTATCGTCCGGCGCGGCGAGTTCGAGGACGTAGGTCCCCGGCCGGTCGGGCTCGAACTCGGCGGTGTTGTGCAGGCCGTGGTCGTACCGGTCGCGGTCGTCGTACGGCGTCGGCGCGTACCGGAGCGTGGCGCTGCTCCCGGCCGGTCGCGAGGCGAGCGACCACGTGAAGGCCGCAGCGCCGTACTCGTCGGGGTCGCGCTCCGGCGTCCCCGCGACCGTCGGTGCGAGGTTGTCACGGTCGAACCCGTGTTCGACGTCGACGAAGACGGGGTCGACGATGCGCTGGCCGACCTGCAGGAACCGCGGCGGCCCGGGATGGTGGCTGTCGGTGGGTGTCTGGCGGACCATCGGTGCGCTGTCGTTATCGGCTGGGTCGCCCCCGGAGATGAGCGTTTGGGGTCGCCGGTAGCGACACCGTCGAGTCCGTGTCGACGGACCGGATGCCTGTGAGCGAACCGCCCCGATTCAGCCGGGCCGAACTCGGGTTACCTCCTGCCTAGTCGCAGTCGTCGCGCGGCTTGCGGCTACATAACGAAGCGCCGTCGCCGGGAACGGCCTGACAGCCGGGTGTACCATGGCAGAGACCTCGTGTGAGATACAGGACGGCGCTATCGTCGAGCGGCCGCGGGACGTCCGACAGCACCCGTTGCTGGCGGCGATATACGAGCGCCACGACGAACTGATCGCGACCCATCTCCCGGGCGGTGAGACACTGGAACTCGCCTTCGGCCAGCACGTCCACCCGCAGGCGGACGTCGGGACCGAGGCGTGGCGGCCGAACGTTCGACGGGTGCGGACGCCGGCGGTCCTCGGGGACGCGCGGTCGCTGCCGTTCGCGGACGGCTCGTTCGAGGCCGTCATCGGCCGGCGGTTCCTCCACCACGTCCCCGCCGAGGACCGGCCCGCGATGCTGCGTGAGGCCCGGCGCGTCCTGAAACCCGGCGGCCGACTGGTCCTCCTAGAGGGGACGCCGGGGCTGTACCGACGCGTCACCAAACGGCTCGCGTTTCGGTTCGGGTTTCTGGACGAAGACACGGACCGGTATGGTCACCTCTCCGAGGCCGACGTCGACGAGCTCGTCCGGTCGACCTTCGAGGTCGTGGACACGGAGACGCTCGGCTCTCCGCTCGTGGTCGCCGGAATCGCCGAGAGCCCCGTCGCCGCGGCGCTGTTCCCGCTGTACCGGCGGACCCAGTGTGTCAAGTGGTGGACTCTCGTCGTGGGCCGCAAGCCCGCCGAGCCGGCCGACACACAGGGTTAAGCGCCTGTCCGTCGACTGACGCCGTATGCGTGCCACGCAGTCACCGGATGGGAGCCGCCGGCGACGGTTCCGGTCGGTCGTTCGCGGCATCCGGGGGCGACAGCCCGAGCCAACCGACCGCTCGGGCGACCCCGACCTGCTCGCCCTGGTCGCGGAGCCGTACACGGACGTCGAGGCGGTTCACCGAGAGCTCGGCGCGCTCCTGCGGGCCTTCGAGACGCGAGAGGACCGCCGTGCGGTGTTTCTCGGTATCTACGCGCGGATGACCGACGCGGTCGGTCGCCGCGTCCAGCGGAGGGCGTTTACCGACCCGGACTGGGTCGCCGACTATCTCGTCGCCTTCGCCAACCGGTATCGCGTGGCGGTCCGCGACTTCGAGACCGGCGATACCGACGCCCTCGCCGACCCGTGGTGGCTGGCCTTCGAGGCCGCCGACGGCGGCGATTCGCTGGTGCTGCAGGACGCGATGCTCGGGGTCAACGCCCACATCAACTACGACCTGGCGCTCGCGCTCGACGACGTCGGCGTCGGCGCCGACCGGCCGTCGAAGTACGCCGACCACTGCGCCGTCATCGACGTTATCGCCGAGCTCGTCGACGAGGCACAGGACGGGTTGGCCGACCGCGACGCCGACGGACTCGCCGCCCTCGACAGCTCGCTGGGGCGCTTCGACGAGTGGCTGACCGTGGTCACCATCGACGAGTGCCGCGACAGCGCCTGGCGGACGGCGGTCGCGATGGACTCCCGGTTCCGGAGCCGCCGCCGCGTCGCGCGCTGGCTGAACGACCGCACCGCGACCGGCGCCGCGCACCTCATCCGGAGTTCACGCTCCAGCGACCGCGTTCACGACGCGCTGGTCGACCTCGAACGGACCGACGGCTGAGAGCCGGGTCGCGGCCGGCGGGGACACTCGGCCGTCACAGCCGCTCCGCGCCGGTCTTGAACTGCGTCGCCGTCGCGGTGCGTCGCGCTATCGTGGCCGCCCGCAGGACGTACGCGAAGACGACGGCGAGCGGGGCGAGGCCCGCGGCGACGGCAGCGTTCACCAGCCACAGCGGGGGCGCCACCGACGTCGCGCCGAACAGTCCGATGAACCGGAGCAACACGACCGCCATGAACGTCTCGGCCGGGACGCCGACGTACAGCAGTATGCGGGACATGTTCGAGAGGCTCTCCCGGGTGAACAGCTGCTTGAAGTGTTCGCGGGTGACGGCCAGCAGCTCCAGCTGGGCCGCGAGGCGGTCGACGCTCTCCCGCTCGGCCGACGAGACCGGTGGCGTCTCCGCCTGCCGGAGCCGGTCGACGCGGTGGTACAGCTCCGCGAAGTCCACCGCCAGGAGCGCGATGACGATCTCGTCAGTGGCTCGCACCGGCCGGTCGAGCGCCGCCCGGACCGCCGCGATATCCTCGGTGAGGCGCGCGGCGAACGCTTCCCGCCGGTCGTCGCCGGACTCCCGCAGCGTCGCCAGCTCCTCGTCCATCGCGTCGAGGAGGCTCAGCGCGAACTTGGCGGGCGTGAGTGGCTCGAACGCCTCGTCGCTCACCGACGCTACGTCTTCGCGGAGCTCGCGGATGCCGGCTATCTCCTCTCTGAACTTCCCGGGCGATTTGAGCTCCCGCGTGAGGACGAGCTGGTTGATGGAGACGACGATGGTGAGGAGGTTGAGATTCCCGCCGATGAGGGCGCTGAAGGCGTATAACAGCGGGGTGATGTTCCGATCGGTGAGTCGCGGCACGGGCTGGAACACGAGCAGGAGCGCCAGCGTGACGAGGACGACTGCGGCGGTGACCACCAGCCGATTCCCCCCGAGCAACAGCCAGTCTATGGCCCGGTGCGAGGCCGGCCGGCGAGTCCGTGTCGCGTTCGGTGTTTCGGGGGACATCGTGTGGTCGCGGCGAGGAGGCTACAGGATAGAGCGGACAGCGCGTTGTGTGCACTTCTCTTGCAGTCGCAGGCGACCGCCGTCACGCCGACGCCGCCGGCCGGTGCCTCGACGAGGTCCGTCCGGTCCACGAGGCCGCGCGGGACTCGCTCCTGGGGTGCCGGAACGCGAAACCGTTCCCGCCGCCTCGCCGCTACCCGCCGCTCTTGTACGTCTCACGCAACACCTGCTCGCCGTCGGCTGTCCGAACGCGAATCGTCGCCCCGTCCGCGGGCAAGAGAGACTCCGCCGCGTCCCAGTACCGCTCCGAATCAGTGTCCTTCCCCGTATCGCCGTGGAGGGTGAGCTGTTCGCCGGGGCGGAGGGTGGTCTCCCCCTCGAACCGGTAGGACTGTCCGCGGTCGGTCTCGACGACCCAGCCCGACAGGTCGACCGGCGCGTCGCCCTCGTTCTCCAGGACGACGTACTCGTCGGACCCTCGCCACTCGTCGGGGCCGACACGCTGTTCGTGAATCTCGTCGAGCACGACCGCCTCCGCCGCGTCGACCGACCCGCGGGCGGACTCGGTCATCGGCGTGTCCTGGGCCGACTCGCCAGCGTCGGCCCGCGGCTCGCTCTCCACGCGGTCGAAGATGGCCGGCTCGTCGCCGCCCGTGTCGCTGGTCGCGAGCTGGTCGCTGTCGACCCCCCTTGGCTCGGTCGTCTTTTCCGCCTCTCCGTCCCGGTCGCCCCGACGGACGAACGCGTAGTCCGCCTGCAGGTCGTCGTGGCCCTGGCGCTCCCGGTAGCGCAGCGCCAGCCTCTCCTTCTCCAACAGGTCGAAAAAACGGTCCCACGGGAGCCGAGTCCCCTCGGTGTCGTCGGCCCGCTCGATGCGGAGCTCGACCTGCCCGTCCGACTGTTCGACCGCCGTCGGCACCGCGTCCCGCGCGCCCGCCCACTCACGTATCAGGTCGCGATTCGCCGTCGTCTGCCAGTCCGCGGACTCGCCCGGCATGTGTCACAGTACTAACTGGAGCGGGTAATGCGCTTCGGCGGTGCTCCCCAGACGGTCACGAAGGGTCGGCCGTAAGCGACCCACTGACGGGCCGTATCCACATTCCGATTGTTTTTATACTATTAATATTAATAACTACAGGCTATGAAACGAGTCCTCTCGAGCATCGGTGTCGGTGCGGCGACAGTGGATACGGTCTTTCCCCGGACGGAACTGGTCCCCGGCGAGACCGTCACGGCCGAGGTGGAACTGTACGGCGGCGACGCGACACAGGAGATCGACGGTATCTACTTCGACCTGAAGACGCGCCTCTCCGAGGGCGAGGACGAGGAACGCCTCATTACGGAGTTCGCTCTCGACGAGGAGATCGAGCTCTCGCCGGGCGACGAGCGGACGGTTCCGGTCGACATCGAAATCCCGCCGTGGGTGCCACTGACCCGCGGCGGCGCGTCGGTGTGGCTCGAAACCGGTCTCGACATCGACTGGGCCGTCGACCCGACCGACGAGGACCGCATCGACATCGTCCCCGACGCGTACATACAGGCGTTGTTCGACGCCCTCGAAGAGCTCGGCTTCGCACTCCGATACGCCGAACTCGTCGAGACGCCGTATCTCGACGACCGACCGTTCGCTCAGGAGTTCGACTTCCGGCCGACGGACAGTCGATTCACCGACGACCTCGACGAACTCGAAGTCACAATCGTCCCCCGCAGTGACGACCTCCGGGTGTTCGTCGAGTTCGACACCGTCGACGAGGTCGCCGAAGAGTACGACATGGACTTCGACGAGATGGAGGCCTCGCTCACCTTCGACCGCGCCGACGCCGAGATGATTCGTCGCCGCATGAAAAACGAAATCAAACAGCACACCTGACACACCGGGTCGTCTCTGGGCCACAGATCCCTTCGTGTGAGTGCGTCTCTACGTGGGACGGCCGCCGTTCATACTGGTGGCTGTAACAAACTGTAGTAATTCGCCACCACGGGGTGGCGAATATCGTGACGAACGTACAGCCACCAGTATCAGTCCGACACTTCCGTCACCTCGATAGCGTATTCGACGTCGCCCGCGACCCCGACAGTCAGCGAGACGTTCCGCTGTTTGCCGGGCTCGATATCGACCGTCTTCGAGTTGGACGTTCCGCCGACGGTTGCCGTAACGTTCACCGTCATCGTCTCTTCTTCGGGATTCTCGACGACAGCAGTGTAGTCGGCGAACGCGCCGGCCACCTCCACGCACTCCTTTTCCACCACGTTCGGTCCGCCCAGAACGCCGCTACACCCGGCGAGCAAACCAGCGCCAGCACCCCAGTGGCGGCTACGTTTCCCATACGTCTCACTGATTCAAACGCGAAAGATACCGTTCGAGTTATCTGCCCATACGCCGCTCCGTTTCTGCCGTCGGTCGGCGCGTGTCAGGGACCGACCGGCGTTCGTTTGGCCCGGCTTACCCGCGCCGAGTCAGGCGCTGGACGGTCGGTGTCCCCGCTGACAGTCGGCGGCACCAGTCCGTCCGGGCACAGCGGATAGCCTGAGTATTACAAGGCGCGTATTCCCCGGCTATTCGAACATGGCCGGGGACGAGTATCGGATTCGACCGTACCGATCGAGCGACCGGGCAGCCTTCCTCTCGCTGTACGAGACTGTCTGGGGCTACAGGAAGGACAGCGACTGGTTCGAGTGGCGGTTCCGGGCGAATCCGTACTGTGACGGCGTGCAGATGGTCGTCGCCGAAGCCGACGACGGCGTCGTCGGCGTCGAACCGCTGCTGGCGTTTCCCCTCCGCATCGGCGACCAGCGCCTCGCCGCCTACCAGCCCGTCGACTGGCTCGTCCACCCCGACCACCGCCGGCAGGGCCTGTTCACGCGGATGACCGAGCGGCTCCTCCAGCGCGTCGCCGACGACGTCGACCTCCTGTTTAACTTCCCGAACGACGCCCTGCTCCCCGGGCTGGAGTCGTTCGACTGGCGCGTCGTCGGCGACCTGCCCACGAGCTATCGCGTCCAGAACCCCCGCCCGCTGCTCACCGACGCCGTCGGCCCCACCACCGAGCGGGCGCTCGCCCCCGTCCTGTGGCTCGCCTCGGCGGCCACGAAGTGGGGCCTCACCGCCCTCGACCGACTCAACGCCCCGTCGAACGACAGCACCGTCGAGTCACACGACGGCGTCCCGGTCGAGACGGTCGAACGGCTGTACGACTCGGCGCCACCGGACGCCATCCACGTCCCGCGGGACGACACCTACCTCGACTGGCGCTTCGACAACCCCAACTGGGAGACGACGACCTACGTCGCCACCGACGGCGGCGCTCCCGTCGCCAGCCTCGTCGCCGCGACCGAGCGCCGCGACGGCTGTGTGACCACGATGATTCTGGACGTCCAGCCGATGGATGACCCCGGCCACGCCGATGTCGTCGCGTCGCTCCTCGTCCGGCTCCTCCGTGACCACCGCGACGCCGACGTGATCAAATCACCCGGCTGGTACGCCCCGCGGCTCCGCCGCCGCTACGGCTTCTGGCACGACAGCGCCCTCTCGGCCTCCCGGCTTCCCAGCGTCTCGCGGGTCGCCGTCCGACCGCTGCCGGCGGGGGACATAGACGACGCCGACGCCTGGCACGTCGACGGCCTGTCTCTCACCGACTGCGAGAACTGGCGGCTCACGCTCGCCGACCTCGATATCGAGTAGCGCGGGCTTGCACGCGGGCAGGAGTACCGTTGCTCAACCGCCCGACACTCAGACACGCCCCTGCGTTGCAGTGGTAGTATCCTCCCCGCACGCACCGCTCGTGACCGCGACGTCGTCCTACAGCTCTTTCCCCGTCGCCTCTTCCGCAGCCTCCTCTGCTCCCTCCGAGAGTGCCTCGCTCGCCCCACCCGAAAGATACCCCTCGACCGCCTCCAACAGAATCTTGAGTACGTTCATACGGCACAACCACACTCGGCGCCATGAAATAAATTTCGGTCAGTAACTGGTGTATACTGCGATAGCGCGCTCTCTGCTCTCCACCTTGCCATCGACCGGACGACGCGGTCGTTGCGGTGACGGTCGGCTACAGAAAATGCCGCCTCCCGGATTTGAACCGGGGACAGCTCGATCTTCAGTCGAGTGCTCTCCCAGTCTGAGCTAAGGCGGCGCACTTCGAGCGAGGACGAGGGTAGAAAAAAGGATTTCGATAGCCCGCCGCCCTACGGGAGAAAGAGGTCGGCGCTGTCGAACGCCTCCCCGCAGTCGTCACAGGTGTACTCCGTGCCGTTCTCCGTGGATACGTGCCCGCTGCAGTACGGACAGGTCGAGCCGTCTATCATGGGTGGTGGTACCACAACTCCGGGTAAGTGAGTTTCGGCAGCTGACAGCTGACTGGCGGATTCGGGCCACGCCGAGACGGACTCCCCGTGTGCGTCGTCAGAAGTGGGTCTGGGCGGATTCGAACCACGGTCACTCCGCTTCGCTCCGTTCCCTGATTCGCATCCGCCAGCCGCTTCACACACGCGGCGCTCGCAAGTGAGCGCCGCGAGACGTTCAGTGGGTCCGGGCGGATTCGAACCACGCCGAGACGTGCTCGCTTCGCTGCGCGCGCCTCGTCTGCTTCGCATCCGCCGGATTCCACTCCTCGTTCCTCACGTCCGTTCGTCACAGAAGAGTGGGTCCGGGCGGATTCGAACCGGAGAGAGACTCGCTGTGCTCGTCTCTCAGGGCTCGAATCCTTGTCACCCACACAGACGGCGCTGGCTCCTCACTCCGTTCGTCGCAGTCGCCGTCAGAAGTGGGTCCGGGCGGATTCGAACCACCGACCTCGGCCTTGTAAAGGCCACGTCATAACCAACTAGACCACGGACCCGCGTTCGCAGTTTTTCCATCGGCAGGAATAACGCTTTCTCTCTGGGGCGGAACGCTTACCCATCGGCTGGTCCACGGTGTACCCATGGGACGCCGCGCGCTCGCTGCCGTTCTCGGGGTCGTCGTCGCACTCGCCGTCGCCGTGGTGGTCTTCCAGAGCGGCCTCTGGATCGACGTCCTCGGTGTCGGCGGCTACGAGACCGGGACAGTGACGGTCACCGACAGCGACAACTCGACGCCGTGTACCGCACCGCCCAACCGGACCGCGGTCTCGGCCTGCGACGAGTCCCGGACCTTGGCGACCGTCGACGTGCGCATCGCGGCCAACAGGTCACAGCGAATTACCGGTCTCAGCGACACCGAGTCGCTCGGCCCCGACGAGGGGATGCTGTTCGTCCACGACGAGGAGAAACAGCACACCTACGTCATGCGCGATATGGACTTCGACCTCGACATCATCTTCATCGATTCTAACGGCACTATCACCACCATCCACCACGCGCCCGCACCGCCGGAGGGCGAGTCCTACAGCGAACGGTATTCGGGCCGCGGGAAGTACGTCCTCGAAGTGAACCGCGGGTGGACCAACCGCACCGGCGTCGGTGTCGGCGATACGGTGGAACTGCCCGCTGGGGTCGAATGAACGACTGTCGCGAGTGACGGTCAACACAGCACTACAAACAGCCGGAAAGCCCCCACGTTCTCAGCTCCCGGGACTCGTTGCGGTCCTCGCTCACTTCGTTCGCTGCGGTCCGTCTGTCGTCCGGGGGCTTTCTGGCTGTTCGGAGTACCGTCGACGCGGACTGGTACCGGGGCTTTCCGACTATCCACATCGTCATCCGCTGCACTACATACGACCGTTCTCGTTCCAGAGCCCGACGCGTATTTGGGGCTCGAACCGCTACCCGTGGGCAATGGATATCGAGGCGGCGTCGGACGACGACGTGTTCGAGGACGCCCGCGACCGGGTCGACCGGCCGATGTGGCGGCTGTTCACGGAGTACGGTCGGGACCAGCGACTCGCCTTCGTCGTCGGGCTCGTCAGTTCGGTCTTCGCCCGGATGCTGGACCTGCTGCCGCCGCTCCTGCTCGCGCTGGCTATCGACGCCGTCATCGAGAGCAACACGAGCTACAACCTGCTGTTCGTTCCCGACGCGTGGATTCCGGGGGGGACGACCGGGCAGCTCTGGCTGACGGCGGGGCTCATCGCGGCCTCCTTCGGGTTCGGGGCGGTGTTCCACTACGCGCGCAACTGGGGGTGGAACAAGTTCGCTCAGCACGTCCAGCACTCGGTCCGCACGGAGACCTACGAGACGATGCAGCGGCTCAACATGGAGTTCTTCGCCGACAAGCAGACCGGCGAGATGATGTCGGTGCTCTCGAACGACGTGAACCGCCTGGAGAAATTCCTCAACGACGGGCTGAACTCCTCCTCGCGGCTGGTCATCATGGTGCTCGGTATCGCCGCCTACCTCTTCTACATCAACTGGCAGCTGGCGCTGGTCGCGCTGCTGCCGGTGCCCATCATCGCCGTCTTCACGAAGTGGTTCATCGAGACCATCCAGCCCAAATACGCCGAGGTCCGGGGCTCCGTGGGTTCGCTGAACTCCCGGCTGGAGAACAACCTCAGCGGCATCCAGATAATCAAGACCGCGACCACCGAGGAGTACGAGGCCGACCGCGTCGAGGACAGCTCACAGGACTACCTCGACGCGAACTGGGACGCCATTGGCACCCGAATCACCTTTTTCCCGGGCCTGCGGCTGGTCTCCGGGCTGGGCTTTGTCGTCACGTTCGTCCTGGGCGGGCTCATCGTCGTCGGGCAGGCCCCCGGGTTCTTCACGCTCGAACTCACGACCGGCGGGTTCGTCGCCTTCATCATCTACACCCAGCGCTTCGTCTGGCCGATGGCCCAGTTCGGGCAGGTCATCAACATGTACCAGCGGGCCTACGCCTCCGCCGAGCGGGTGTTCGGGCTGATGGAGACGCCGGGACGACTGGCCGAGGCCGACGAGGCCCCGCCGCTATCGGTCACCGAGGGAACCGTCGAGTACGACGGCGTGAGCTTCGGCTACGGCGAGGACGACCCCGTGCTCGACGACGTCTCCTTCGAGGTCGCGGGCGGCGACACCGTCGCGCTCGTCGGCCCGACCGGGGCGGGCAAATCGACCGTGATGAAACTCCTCTTGCGGATGTACGACCCCGACTCGGGTACGGTCCGCATCGACGACCAGGACCTCCGCGAGGTCCAGATACCCTCCGTCCGGCGGGCCATCGGCTACGTCAGCCAGGAGACGTTCCTGTTCTACGGCACCGTCCGGGACAACATCGCCTACGGCAGCTTCGACGCCACCGACGCGGAGATCCGCGCGGCCGCCGAGGCAGCCGAGGCCGACCAGTTCATCCGGAACCTCCCCGAGGGGTACGAGACGATGGTCGGCGAACGCGGCGTCAAACTGTCGGGCGGCCAGCGCCAGCGCATCGCCATCGCTCGCGCGATGCTCAAAGAGCCCGACATCCTCGTGCTCGACGAGGCCACGAGCGATGTCGACACGGAGACGGAGATGCTCATCCAGCGCTCGCTCGACGAGCTCACCGCCGACCGGACGACCTTCGCCATCGCCCACCGGCTCTCGACCATCAGGGACGCGGACGTCATCCTCGTGCTCGAAGACGGCCGGGTCGTCGAGCGCGGGAGCCACGACGACCTGCTGGCCGAGGACGGGCTCTACGCGAACCTCTGGGCGGTTCAGGCGGGCGAAATCGACGAACTGCCCGAGGAGTTCGTCCAGCGGGCGATTCAGCGCCGAGCGCAGACGGATGCGGATGATTAACTGATCGAGGGCTGCGAGGCGTGCCCGAGACGTAAATTAGCCGCAGTTGCTGATGATTGACTGACCGAGGGCCGGGATGGGTGCCCGAGGCGTGAATCGTCAGCAATTCCGACGACAGACCGGTGGCGCTGTGGCTTGCTGTTAAGCCACTGGAGTCCTATCCACGGGTATGCGCGTCCTCGTCACCGGAGCCAGCGGATTCGTCGGTGGCCACCTCGTCCCGCGTCTGGTCGAGCGGGGCCACGACGTCGTCGCGCTGATCCGGGACCCGTCGAGCTACGTCGCGCCCGCCGGTGTCGAGGTGGTCGAAGGCGACGTGCTCGACGCCGACCTGACGCTGCCGTCGGTCGACGCGGCGTACTATCTGGTCCACTCGATGCAGGCCGGGGGGGACTTCGAGGAGCGGGACCGCCGGGCCGCCCGGAACTTCCGGCGGGCGGTCGACGCCGCCGGAATCGAGCGGCTCGTCTACCTCGGCGGGCTGGGGAGCGAGGACGAGGTGCTGTCGGAGCATCTCCAGTCCCGCCGGGAGGTCGAGCGGTTGCTGGGGGAGGGTGAGGCGCAGCTGACCGCGCTGCGGGCCGCTATCGTCATCGGCGAGGGCTCGGCGAGCTTCCAGATAATCCGTCAGCTCGCGGCCCGGCTGCCGGTGATGGTGACGCCGTCGTGGGTCCGCACGGAGTGTCAGCCCATCTACGTCGACGACGTGGTGACGTATCTCGTCGGCGTCCTCGAACAGCCCGAGACGGCCGGTGAGACCTACGAGGTGGGGGGGCCGGACGTGTTGACATATCAGGAGATACTGACGACGACGGCCCGGATTCTGGTCGGTCGCCCGCCGCTCATCGTCCCCGTTCCGGTGCTCTCGCCGGGGCTGTCGGCGCGCTGGCTGGGGCTGGTGACTGACGTGCCGGTCAGCGTCGCCAAGCCGCTGGTCGACGGGCTGCAAAACCGCGTCGTCGTCACCGACCGCGGTATCGACGAGTACGTCCGGCCGGAGCTGACCGGGTTCGAGGAGAGTGTTCGGCTGGCGCTGGGTGAGGAACCCGCCGTCGCACGGCAGGCCGTCGAAGCGTGAGTCTCGACCAGCCACCGGGACTTTCTGGCTGTCCGCACTGTTAGCACAGTCGAGCGTATCGCCAACAGAGAGCCAAACCCATTTGCCCGGCAGTTCCCTACCGGAGGGTATGTTCACCGGCATCGTCGAGGCGACGGGTGCGGTACTGGCAGTGACGGACGACGAGGACGGCCGGCGCATCCGCGTCGGGACGCCGTTCGAGGGGCTCGACCACGGCCAGTCCATCAGCGTCAGCGGCGCCTGTCTCACCGTCGAGGCGTTCGCCGACGGCGAGTGGGCCGAGTTCTTCCTCGCCCGGGAGACGCTGGCGAAGACGTTCTTCGATTCGCTGACCGAGGGCGACCGCGTCAATCTGGAGCGGGCGATGCCGGCCGACGGGCGCTTCGACGGCCACATCGTACAGGGCCACGTCGACGCCACGGCGGAGGTCGCGGCTATCGAGCAGGAGGGCGCGGACTGGACTTTCTCGTTCTCACTGCCCGAGCACCAGCGTGACTACCTCGTCGAGAAGGGCTCTATCACCGTCGACGGCATCTCGCTGACCGTCGCCGCCCGCCACGACGACCGGTTCGACGTGGCCATCATCCCGACGACCTACGAGGAGACGACGCTCTCGGAGAAATCGGTCGGCGACCCGGTGCATCTCGAAGTCGACGTGGTCGCGAAGTACGTCGAACAGCTCGCCTAGGACTCGAAGTCGGGGACGCCCGGCTCGCTCTCCGGCTCCCGGGCGACCTGGGCCTCGTTGTACGCCTGCCGGTAGGCGTCGAGCTTCCGCAACAGGAGGACGATGAAGACGCCGTCGAAGACGACGACGAATCCGATGAACGCGACGAACTGGTTGACGCCGTACACCGCCGACAGTATCACCGTTACGGGGCCCGACAGCGTGTTGTAACTCGCGTGGATGACCGTCGCGATGAGCAGCCCCTTCAACACTATCGGGCCGGCGTCCTCGGGGTTGAACTTCGCCAGCCCGAGATAGTAGCCCGCAAACGCCGAGTAGATGACGTGGCCCGGGCCGGCCAGTGCCCGGACGGCCGCGATGCCGCTGCCCTCGTTGATAGCTTGGAAGGTCCCGGTGACGACATCGGTGTTCTGGACGATGTACAGCGCGTTCTCGATGGTGGCAAAGCCCAGCCCGGCCATCGCGCCGTACACCGCGCCGTCGATGACGGCGTCGAAGCGGTCGTCACGGAACGCGTACAGCCTGACGGCGAGCAGTTTCACGCTCTCCTCGACGGGGCCGACGATGAGGAAGAAGAAGGCGACCTGTCCCAGGAACGGCAGCAGGCCAAAGCCCGAGCCCACGAACTGGACGGGCCCTCGAAACACCGTGTTCAGGATGGCGGCGAAGCCGGCAAACAGCACGCCGAGCATGAAGGTTCCGACGAGCAGCGTCAGGGGCTCCTGTGTGGTCACGTCGGCGTAGTAGATGTAGCCCGCGAGCACCAGCGCCGGAATCGCCGACAGCGCCGCGAGCGCGGCAAACAGCGGCTGGGCACCGAGCGCACCGAGGCTCCCGAACGCGATCTGGACCGCCAGAATCGCGATGGCGAGAAGAATCACCAGCCCGCGCAGCGCCCACTGGCCGGCGTAGTACAGAAAATACACCACGCGGTCGAACAGCGACCTGACCTCCCAGTCGGAGATCTCGTAGAGGTCCGCCGACCGGTCGGCGTTGGATTCGACCGGGTCGCGGGGTCGTTCGCCCATGCTGTGACTCTCGGGAGCACGCCACCTAACGGTTTGGCCCGTGACAACCACCTCGGCCGTGACAACACTTCGTCGAGACGAGAAGGTTTTGACAGTCACCGCCGTACAGGCTGTCATGAGCTTACGGGCAGGCGTCCTCGCCGTGCAGGGTGATGTCTCCGAGCACGCGAGAGCCATCGAGCGGGCCGCGGCGGCCCACGACGAGACGGCCGAGGTCGTCGAGATTCGCGAATCCGGCCTCGTTCCCGAGTGTGACGTACTGCTGTTGCCCGGTGGCGAGTCGACGACTATCTCCCGACTCGTCCACCGCGAGGGTATCGCGGCGGAAATCGAGGCCCACGTCGCGGCCGAGAAACCCGTACTGGCCACGTGTGCGGGCCTCATCGTCGCCGCCAGCGACGCCCACGACGACCGCGTCGAGACGCTGAACCTCGTCGACGCCACGGTCGAGCGCAACGCCTTCGGTCGCCAGAAGGACAGCTTCGAGGCGCCACTGGACGTGGCCGGGTTCGACGAGCCGTTCCCGGCGGTGTTCATCCGCGCGCCGCTCATCGACTACGTCGGGTCGGACGTCGAGGTGCTGGCCTCGTGGGACGACCGCCCCGTCGCCATCCGGCACGGCCCCGTCGTCGGCACCTCCTTCCACCCCGAACTGACCGAGGACCCGCGCGTCCACGACCTGGCCTTCTTCGACAGCGTCGAGTCGTAGCGACGCGCTGAAGGGCGACGGCGTCGACATCCGCGTATGAACGACGACACCGAGGCCGTCATCGACGACCTCTTTGCGGTCATCGAGGACCGGAAAGCGACCCTCCCGGACGATTCCTACACCGCTTCGCTCTTCACCCACGAGAAAGGCGAGAACGCCGTCCTGGAGAAACTCGGCGAGGAGACCACCGAACTCGTCCTCGCGGCGAAGGACGACGACCACGAGGAAATCGCACACGAGTCGGCCGACATCGTCTATCACCTGCTCGTTTTGCTGTCGATGAAGGGGATGGACATCGAGGACCTCCGGGCGGAACTGGCCGAGCGCCGGTAACCCCGCGGGCCCTACTGCAAGTGGCGGGCGACGGGCAACGCCGAGCGGCCGCCACGCGATGTGACACGGTGGCAGCCAGCGCACCTGGCAGTTCTTTCCGCCGACACCGGCCCTTTATCCAGACCGGGCAATGCACATTACGCATGCCAAAGCTGAAATTTATAACTTTCAGTTGTAGAAGCCCCGACGAACTAGCCGACTTCTGGGCGGCCGCCCTCGACGGCGACCGGCGGGCGCTCCCGGACGCGCTGGACTCGGCAATCGTGGAGCGGCCCGACGACGGGCCGGACCTGCTGTTCAACGACCACCCGACGGACGAACAGCGGGACCTCCCCATCCATCTGGACGTTTCGGCCGACGACAGGGAGGCCGCCGTCGAGCGGCTCCGGGACCTCGGTGCGACGGTCCGTGAGACCAAGACCGAGGCGTACGAGACCCACACCTCGACGTGGACCGTGCTGGAGGACCCCGAGGGCAACGGCTTCTGCGTGACGGAGTATCCGTAGCGCTGCCTACTCGCTCACGACCTCGAATCTGTGTCGAACTACGTCGCTGTCGTCGTCCCACTCGAACTGGTCGTGGACGTGGTTCAGTCGCTCCCGGTAGGCGTCGAGATCTGCCGACCCCTCTCGCTGTGCGTCCTCGTCGGTCAAATCGCCCAGCGTCCGGTGGGTCACGTCGGTCACCTCGAACCTCTGGCCGTCGATGTCGAACGTGTCGCCCTCGTCGGCGTACTCGTGGCCGCGGTGCATCTGTGTAATCTCGCCCTCGGCGGCCATCTGCTGGACGTGGCCGTTCGGCAGAATCTCGTCGGCGTCGATGTGTGCCATATCGGCCCTTGGGGACCCGACGGACAAAAACGTGGCTCGCTCCCGGAACTCCGATTGAACGACCTTTTACCCGGTGACGGTCAAAGACGCAGCAATGAGCCATCCTTTCGAGAATCTCCCGACCACCCCTCGGGCCGAGGAGATACTGGACAAAGCGTTCTCGCGGGCGACGCGGGCCTCCGGGTCCAAGACCGGTATCGAGGCCCAGCAGTCGATGCTGATGACCGCCTCGAACATCATCTCCGACAACCTCCAGAACGTCGCCACGCAGTGGCCGACTATCGACGAGCTGGACCCGTTCTACGTCGAGCTCGCCGACGCCGTCGTCAGCGAGACCGACCCCGCAGACGACGACCCCGGCATCGACGCGCTGAAACAGCACCTCTCGAACATCTCCTGGGCCGGCCGGAAAGCCAAGGAGATCCGCCAGGAGTACGAGGGCCGGGTCGTCCGCAGCGACGTCGACACCGCCCGGAAGCTCCGCAAGCAGGCCTTCGCCCGGATGGCCGACATCACCGAACAGGTCGCCGGGGACCTCGAAGCCGTCTCGAAGGCCCGCGACGCGCTGAAGGGGCTGCCGGACATCCGGCCCGACGAGCCGGTCATCGTCGTCGCCGGCTACCCCAACGTCGGGAAGTCCTCCTTCGTCAACAGCGTCACCCGCGCCGACAACGAAATCGCGTCCTACCCCTTCACTACGACCCAGATTCGCGTCGGGCACGTCGAACACGAGCGCATCCGCTACCAGCTCGTCGACACGCCGGGGCTGCTCGACCGGCCGCCGGAGGAGCGCAACGAGATCGAATCGCAAGCCGTGAGCGCGCTCGAACACCTCGCCGACGCCGTGCTCGTCCTGGTCGACCCCAGCGGCGAGTGTGGCTACCCGCTGGCCCAGCAACTCGAACTCCGCGACGACATCGAATCGCTGTTCGACGCGCCGGTGTTGACCGTCGGGAACAAGAGCGATCGCTCGACCGACGTCGAGGCCGACCACTACATGAGCGTCACCGAGGACGACAACGTCCAGGGCGTCCTGCAGGCGGCTATCGACGCCGTCGGCTACGAGATAGAACTGCCGTTCGAGGACAGCGAGACCTGAGCGTAGCGACGGTCTCGGAATAGCGAGCGGGGAACGGAGTGACCCGCGGGCAGCGAGAGCGGAGCGTAGCGACGGTCTCGGAACAGCGAGCGGGGAACGAAGTGACCCGCGAGCTACGGGCAGATGCCCTCGACGCTATGCCACTCGTGGTCGATGTGTTCCATGAGCAGGGCGTTGTCGAAGGTCACGTCGTCCGCGGGAAACCGGCTGGACTCGAAGTAGCTGGCGCCGACCGATTCCACCGACAGCGGCGTCACCGACCACTCGTAGGTGTCCAGTTCGATGCCGTCGAAGCGCTGGCCGTCGGACGAGGGGGAGTAGCCCGTGGCCCCGCGCCGGTGGTACTCCGAGGCCGCGTCGACGCTGTCGAAGACGCTCGATTCGGGGATGGAGTCGGCCACCGCCGCGCGGACGTGCATCGACACGTCGTCGGGGCTCCGGACCGACACGTCGTAGCGGCCCGCGCCCTCGTCGACGGTGAACTCGGCGTGGTGGTGGTTGCCAAACGACCGGTCCGCGACGAGTGCGGTCAGCCGCGAGGAGGTGTCCCGCCGCGGGACGAACACGCCGTCCCGGCGCTCGCCGTCGTCGTCCCAGTGGATGCCGATTCGGTGGGCCGCGTTCTCCGAGCGGACCCCGACGGCGGCGGGCAACCCCGTCGGACGGACGCGGTTCAGCCGGAGGAGACAGATGCCGCCGATGGCGTACCCGTCGACGGTCCGCGGCTCGAAGGGGGACGGCAGGACCCCGGTCAGCGCGTCCGCGTCGATGCGGAAGTTGACCAGTATCCGCCGGTCGATGATACCGCGGAGTGACGGCATTCGCATGAGTTACAGTTCGCACGGGGCGAAGAAAAGTCCAGCGGCGCCTTACTCCAGCTCGTAGGTGACCTGCACCGTCGCGCCGACGGTGACTGGCCCCGGCGAGATGTCCGTCTGACCGCTGTCGGCCGCTGTCGCGAACTCGGCGCGGACCACTGGCTGGCCGCGTTCGCTCGTCTGAATCGTCACCGCGTCGCCGACGCCGCGGTCCTCGGCGCTCGCGAGGGTGGTCGCGTCGCCGCGGGCGCGGTCCATCGCCGTCGTCAGGGCGTCCTCACGGGCGTCGGCCCGCGTCTCGTCGCTCAGACTGTAGGTGATGCCCTCGACGCGGTCGGCCCCGCTGTCGACGGCGGCGTCGACGAGCGTCCCGACCGCCTCGACGTCGGTCGTCTCCGCCTCGACGGTGTGGACGGCGACGTAGCCGACCAGCTCACGGCCGCTCTCGCGGTAGTCGTACTCCGGCCGGACGCTGAAACGCGAGGAGGTGACGGTCGCCCCCTCGGCTTCGAGTGCGGACTCGACGGCGTCGTCGCTGAGGTTGTCCCGTGCGGCCGCCGCCGTCTCGCCCCGGCCGACCGCGGCGACGGTGACGGTCGCCTCGTCAGGGGTTCGCTCGACCGTCGCGTCGGCGCTGACGGTGACGGTCGCGTTCTCGGTCTCCGCTGTCGGAGTGGTCTCCGCCGTCGGTGCAGTTCCGGTGTCTGCCAGTGCGAAGCCGGCGCCGCCGGCCACGAGGAGTGCCAGCACGCCGACGACTGCGAGTGGTTGCGTGTCCATACGTCTCGGATGGAGGCCAGTTGCCTTTACCACACCGTACGTTCAAACGCGACTTTGACCCTTTTAGCCTCGTTCGACGACGATATAACGGACGGAAGTCTCGACGTCCTGCCCCGCCGCGTCGTCGACCACTGCGTCGAGTCTGTCGGCCAGTCTCGGCGGGTCCGTTCCCGGCGGGATGCCGACGGTGACGACGACTCGCTGGGGGTCCTGGAAGATGACGGCGTTGCTCTGTTCGACCTCGACGCTGAGGACGCGTGCCGGCGGCTCGACGCTTCCCTCGACGCGGTCCTGTATCTCGGCGTCAGTCGTCGCGCGGGCGAACGAGTCCAGGGTGACGCCGCCCAGAAACGCCGAGAGGACGAGAATCGAGACGGCGAGGGCCCCGATGCGTTTGACCGTCGCCGAGCGTGCGTCGCTCTCGCGGAACCAGTGTTCCGGACGGTACCCCTGGTACCACAGCCCGACGAGGACGGCGAGGTTGATGGAGAGGATGTTCACGAGCACGAGCACGCCCGACCCGAGGCTGACCATCGGCTGGCCCCACGCGATGCCGATGCCGACCGTCGCCGCCGGCGGGATGAGCGCGACGGCGATCATCACGCCGACCAGCGCCGTCGAGACGCCGGAGGTGAGGCTCAACACGCCCGCCGCGCCCGCGCCGAGAGCGACCACGAGCGACAGGAAGTCCGGGGCGACCCGCTCGCGGACCTGGTCGACGCTCGTGACGTCGGCTATCGGCGGCACGACGTTCGCCGTCCGCACCAGCAGCGCGAACGCGGTCGCACTCGCGATGGCCAGCAACAGACCGAAGACCTGCAGCTTGACGCCGCGGACGAACAGCTCGTGGTCGTCGACCACGGTGCCGACGTTGGCCGTCATCGCCGGTCCGATGAGGGGCGCGATGACCATCGACCCGACGACGACAGCCGGTGAGTCCAGCAGGAGGCCCGCCGTCGCGATGACCGCGCTGATGACGGTCATGGTGACGTACGTCGACAGCGACGGCGCCAGCGCCTCGGCTTTGGCGGTCAGCTCCTCGCGGGCGATGCGGTCCTCGTCTTCCTCCTCGGCGTAGCGCTCCTCCAGCGCGTCGAAGTCCCGGGAGAGGACGGTGTTCGCTTCCGTGATGACCGTGTACGTGTCGCTGCTGAGCCCCACGTCGCGGAGCGATTCGAGGACGGGTTCGACGGCGTTCGTCGGCAGCGGGAAGGTGACGACGGCCTCGATGTCTCTCCCGCTGGATTCCTCGTGGACGACGTAGTCGATGCCCTCGTCGTCGAGGACGCCCAGGGCCGCCTCTAGTTTGCCCCGTGGGACCGAGATCTGTACGAGCCGCACGGCTATCGGTCTCGCGCCTGTGGACAAAAACCCGGGTGATGCCGCCGCCGGTCAGAGCCGGCGCACGATCTCGCGGGCCACAGTCATCGGGAGCGTGACCGCGACGTACTCCGGGTCCGTCCGGCTGACCGGACTGCTTGCTGACTGTCCCCGCCTTCGCCACGCCGTGAACCAACTACTGTGGTGGCTGCGGTCCCGACGGAAACTGACGCGTTTTTCCCCGTCGGCGCAGTATCGAGCCTATGTTCGACTCACGCCCGGACCGCAGCGCCGAGGTGGTACTGGTCGGCCGGTCCAACGTCGGGAAGTCGACGCTGATGCGGGAGCTGACCGGTCACACCTTCGACACCGGCCAGCGCCCCGGCGTCACCCGCAGCCCGAACCACTACGACTGGACCGGTCCGGACTTCGTCCTCACGGATTTGCCCGGCTTCGGCTTCATGAAGGGCGTCCCCGACGAGGTGCGCGAACAGATCAAGACCGACGTGGTTCGCTACGTCGAGGACAACGCCGACAAGATTCTCGTCGGCATCCTCGTCGTCGACGGGAAGTCCGTCATCGACATCATCGACCGGCATTCGGGCCCCGACGAGATTCCCCACGACGTGGAGATGTTCCACTTCCTCCGTGAGGTCGGCGTCGAACCCGTCGTCGCCGTCAACAAGATGGACAAGGTCGACGACGAGGACGAGCGCCTGAACGAGCTCTGTGACCGACTGGGGCTCTATCCCCCGTGGAAACAGTGGCAGGAGACCATCGCCCCCATCAGCGCGAAACGGGGGAACATCTCGGCGCTGACCGAGGCCGTCCGGCACCACCTGCACGAGGACGAGCGCGACGACCTGTTCCAGTTCTTCTGAGACCACTTTTTACAGCACGGGTTTCCTTGCGCCGCTACACGGCGCTGCGGGAACCCCGTACTCCAAAAACTTGGGGAAAAACTACCGGCCACTCGCTTCGCTCGTGTCCGGCGAAACCGCGCCTTCGGCGCGGTATGCTTACCGCACCGTTCTGACTGTCACTCTCAGCCTTCCGCTCCCCACACGCTTTCCGCGCCCGCCCCGAACTGTTAGTAGCACGATGGTTCTGGTCCCGGCGCTGTACGGGCTCGGCACCGCCGTCCCGCTCGTCGTCGGTGCCGTGGTCGGCGTCTATCTCCCCTTGCCACGGCGTATCGTCGCGGCGCTGCTGGCATTCGCGAGCGGCGCGCTCATCACCGGGCTGGCCTTCGAGCTGTTCGCGCCGGCGTTCCGGACCGCCGGGTCGGGGCCGGCCGCGGCGAGCCTGTTCGTCGGGACCGGGCTGTACGTCGGCGTGAAGTACCGCGTCGGCTCGTCGGGCGAACTCGGCGGTTACCCGCTGCTGGCCGCCGTCGTCTTCGACGGGCTGGCCGAGAACGTCACGCTCGGTGTCGCGCTCGTCGGCGGGTCGGCCGGTGGGCCGCTCGCGATTCTGGTCGGCGTCGCGGCCAACAACCTCCCCGAGGCTATCGCCGGGGCCGCGGGCATGACCGAGAGCGGGCGCTCGGTCGTGTGGACGCTCGGCGTCTGGACAGGTACTGCGGCCGGGCTCGCCGCGGCGGTCGTGGTCAGCAACGTCGCCGTCGCCGGCGTCGGCCCGACCACGCTGGCTCTCGTTCGCGCCACCGGCGGGGGCGCCGTGCTCGCGTCGCTCGCCGTCGAAATCATGCCCGACGCCTACGAGGGCGGCGGGCCGTCGGTCGCTTTTGCTACTGCGTCGGGGTTTCTGGTGACGTTCCTGCTGGTGTGATACTCTGTGGAGAACGACCCCGGCGACTACGCCGTCTCCGGGTACTCGGCGACCGCCCGCTCGTGGACGTATCCGCTGAGGGCGCCGACCGGGAGCGTTATCCAGAACGTGAACGCGAACCCGAAGCCGCCGAACAGCACCGCGACGAAGACCGCGGTACCGGGTTCGATGACGGTCATCGGGCTGAGGAGCATGTACCCGAGGATGGCGGCGGCGACGAGCGCCGTCGCGCCGACGTAGGTCAGCAGCGTCGCGACCAGTCCGCTGACGGGGCCGGAATACGGGATGTCCCGGGGAACGAGTCCCAGGCCAGCGCGCCGGCGGCGAAGGCCGCCGGGACGACGAACGGCGGGGCGCGCAGGCCGAAATACAGCAGGCCACCGTCGGTGGTGAGCCAGAGCGCGCCCGGACCGGCGGTGACGACCGTGTTCACACTGTTCAGGACGACGAACGCCACCGACGCCAGTAGCGCCGCCGTGGCGAAGGCGTAGCCGGCGCCGATGGAACGACTGTCGGCCCCGGGCAGCCGGCCCGGTCCGTAGCGTTTGCACAGAACCCCGGCGGTCTCGACAGCGGTGGCACTCATGTGTCTTACTACCTCTGGCAGCAATATATTTCGCACGGCTCCGACGTGCAACGCGTATCTATCGCTCCGAGTACTATCGCCGGGCGGCCCGCCACGCTGGGCGAAACACAGTTGTAGCCGGCCCGTGCACGTCCGACAACATGGCAGGGCTGGGTGGACGTATCGACCGCTTGGGCGACCGCATCGAGACGGTCGAGGACCGTCTCAACGCACGCCTCCCGCCGTCGCTGAAAGTCGGCCTGGGTGTGCTGTACTGGTATTCCACCAGAACCTCGGCGCGGTTCGACGCCGTCGCCGACCGGCCCGCCGTCCGGCGCTGGTCGGACCTCGCCATCGCGACCCTGCTGGTCCTGCAGGTCGGGACGCTGGCGCTAGTCACCGTCGCCGCCGGCAACGCGCTCGGACGGGAGCCGACGGCGCTGAACGACCCGGTCAACACCGTCGCGATTCCGGGCGTCAACGACTTCATGCCGCTGGCCTCGACCCCCTACGTCGTCCTCGCGCTCGTCGTCGCCACCGTCGTCCACGAGGGCGGCCACGCGCTGGCCTGCCGGGCCGAGGGCGTTCCCGTCGAGGAGTGGGGCGTCGCGCTCCTGCTCGGCGTCGTCCCGCTCGCGGGCTACGTGCTCCCCGACGACGCGCTCGACGAGGCCGACGCCCGCACCCGGATGCGCGTGTTCGCGCTGGGCGTCCAGCACAACCTCGTCGTGACCGTCGCCACGGGCGCGATACTCCTCAGTTCGCTGACGGCGTCGCCGACAGCGGCTTTCCTCACGTACTTCGGCTGGGCGGCGACGGGTGGAGCGGCCCCGACGGCCGCGGCCGTGGCGGCGCTGGGCCCGCTGACGAACGCCTGTTTCTGGCTCGTCCTCCTGAACGCGAACGTCGGGCTGTTGAACGCGCTCCCCATCGGCCCGCTGGACGGCGGTCGCGTCCTCTCGGAGTCGCTCGCCGCCGTCGCCGACCGCACCGGATACGGGCGTTCCTCGCGGCTCCGGACCACCGCCGTCTACGCGACCAGCGGCGTCGTCGTCGCGCTCCTCGTCCTCGCTGTCGTCGGCCCGTATCTGTGAGGACGCGGGCGTGGCCACTGCCGGAGCCCACCAGTTCAGGGATAACTGCCCGCTGTCGGCACTCGTTGTGTTGGGTCCGCGGACGAACGACGGGAAGTAGAGAAACTGTCGTCGTCTGTTTCCGGACAGCGCCGATCCGCGTCGGCGCCTACCGGAACCCCGCTACAACAGCCCCTCTCAGGCGACGTTGAAGCCCTTGTCGCGGAGGAAGTCCTCGACGCGACCGGTGTGGTTGCCCTGGAGCTCGATCTGTCCGTCTTCGACCGTTCCACCGCAGGCGAACTTGGACTTCAGGTCGGACGACAGCGAGTCCATGTCCACGTCTTTCGGGTCGAACCCCTCTATTATCGTTACCTCTTTTCCGTAACGGCGCTCGTCGATGCGGATGTTGATCTCCTGGGATTCCTTTGCGACGTCCTCACAGACGCAAAGCTCCTCAGGCAACCCGCACGTCGAGCAGACTTCCGACATTACACCGGCCCGTACGAAACCTTCGTATTAAACACTGTCGGGGGAAAGCTCGCCCTACCGTTCGGCCACGATTCGGTCGGCGATGTCGATGGCCTCTTCGGCCGCCTCGGACGACACCGACCCGCCGTACCGGAGCTGTTCCCGCAGCGCGGCCAGCCGCCTGACGTCTTCCTCGGCGCCGACGGCGTCGAGATACGCCCGCACCGTCTCGCCGGCCTCGCGCTGTCGGTGGCGCTCGCCGACGACGTACATCGCGCGCTGGAACGCCTGCTCGATATCTTCTTCCGGGCTCTGTGGCGTCTGGTAGCGCAGCCACAGCGCCCGCGAGACCCGTTCGGGCACGCCGGCCTGACGGAGTCCCGCGACGGTTCCCAGGAGGGCAACGACCCCAAGCGCCGCCTCTTCGCGCGTGGGTAGCGCGGGGAGCTGGCGTCCGCCGCGCTCGGTCGTATTGCGCGCCACAGTGCGTTCGGTCGTCCGCCGCTCGCGCGGGTCCCGCGTCGCTGTGCGGGTCCGCGTCTCCGTGGGCGTCTGTCCCGGCTGGGTCGTCCCGGTCGGCGTCGGCGTGGGCGTCTCCGCGGTCTCGGTCTCCGTCGGCGTCTCGCGGCCGTCACTGTCGTCGCTCTCGGCGTCGTCGTCGAGCTGTTGTCGCTCCGCCGTCTGCCGCGGGCCGGCCGGCGTCGGGTCGAACTGCACCCACCCCCAGTCCTCGATGTACACCTCGACCCACGCGTGGGAGTGGAGCCCGCGCACCTCCCATCGGTTCGGTTCGACCTCCTCGCCGGGGGTGTAGCCGACGGTCATTCTGGCGGGGATACCCTGCGTGCGAAGCATGACGGCCATCGTCGTCGCGAAGTAGACGCAGTACCCCTCGCTCATCGCGTGGAGGAACCGGTCGGCGACGTTACGTCTGGGCCGGGAGACGTCGAGGGAGTACCCCCGGTTCTGTTCGAGCCAGCGCTCGACGACCAGCGCGGTCTGGTAGGGGGTCTCGGCGTTCTCTGTCAGCGTGGCGGTCGTCTCGGCGACGCGGTCGGGGGTGCTCTCGGGCAGTTGCAGGTACGTCCCCTCGACCGCGCTCGGGTAGTCGTCGCCGGCCGTCCGAAGCTCCTCCTCGCTCGCCTCGATGAGGGCGCTCTCGACGCGATAGCTGTCGCCGCTCTCCAGTCCGTCTTCGGGCTGGAAGCCGTCGTGTCGCGTCACCCCCACCGCAGCGTCCCCCTCGTACCGAACGGGTTTCCACGCTGCGGGGACGGTCCCGATGGCCGACTCGGCCTCGAAGGTCTGGACGAGCTCTCGCGTCCGGTCGGCCGGTCCGTCGCTCAGTCCGTCGCCGTCGTCGTAGGCCTCGACGCCCCCGGTTCGAACCCAGCCGTCACCGGTGTAGCGGTCGTACGTCCCGACGCGCCAGTACCGGGGCTCCGCGGCGTCGACGGTGAAACGGTGGGTCGAACTCAGCGAGACCGACCCCTGTATCGACAGCGACTCGCCGGCGTCGACGAGGCTCGCTTCGATGGTCCCGCCCGCGCCGCCGAGGACGGAGAGAACCGTCCCGTCGATACCGGGGATCCGCGAGACCAGCGTCGGCAGGACGACGACCGCGGCTAGCTGTGCCAGCACCGACCGCCGACCCGCGTCGATATCGTCGTCCCCGCCGGTCGACTCGGGGGAGTCATCCGCCGGGTCGCTCGTCACCGGCTCGCCCTCGCTCTCGATGGTATCGAGCGTCCCGAAGCCGAGCCCGGCGACCCCACCGACAACGCCGAGTAGCGTCGTGACGACGCCGGCGTCGGTCGTCAGGACGAAAAAGGAGAGCGTCACGCTGGAGACGAGGACGGCCGTCACGTACCACCGCCGGAGCGCGAAGTAGGTCGTCAGGAACACCGGCGCGGCGACGAAGGAGGTGACCCACAGCCGGACGTTCGCGATCTGGAGGAGCCGCCGACCCGTCAGCAGCTGGACGGTGTCGGCCAGCAACACGTCGAGCGAGGGGTTCGTCGTGAGGTTCGTGACGTACCACAGCAGCCCGAACCCGAACAGGCCCGCGCCGATGACGATGGCGAGTATCGGGTGGAGCACCCGTGCCAGCAGCGCCGCCGCCACCAGCGCCACGGCGGCCACGAGCAGGAACTGCGTCGGCGACCCGACCACGTCGACGAGGTGGTACATCGTCCGTAGCGGGGCTCCGAGCACCAGCGCGACTGCAAGCAGCGCGAGAACCCGCGTCTCGGGCCAGGGGAGACGACCGGCGAACCGGCTCATCCCGCCACCCCCGAGACCAGTGGGTTCTCGCGGCTCGCCGTCAGCCCGTCGAACGGTTCGGTCCGGTCCTCGACACCGACGGTGACCCCGTCGTCGGTCGCGCTCACGAGCAGGTCGGCGTCGGCTTCGCGGCCGCTCTCTCCGCTGGACGCGCGCGCGAGCGCCTCCAGCAGCCGGGTCCGGTGACTGTCACCGAAGCCGGCCGGGACGACGCCGTCAGGCGTCGCCAGCTCGACGCTGAACCCGCTCTGGAGCGCGCCGACGGCGACCGTTGCCGCGGCGGCCGCCATCGCGTCGGCGTGGCCCGCCTCCGCTCGCGCGGCGACGAGCAGCTCCCTGTCGTCGGTGTCGTCGTCGAACTCCGTGACGAGCAAGTCGTCGCGCTTCGCGCTCGATTTCCAGTGGACGTCCCGCAGCGAGTCCTCTGGGGTGTACTCCCGCAGGCGGTCGAACGTCTGTCGGTCCTCGGTGTCACGACTGACGATACGGGCGAACGCCTCGGGTCCCCCGAGCCGGTACACCGGCGGGAAAACGAGCACGCTGTCGGTCGCCTCGACCGTGCCGCTCGTGACGACGAGCCCGAGCGAATCGGTGACCGTCACCTCGACCGGGCCAAGCTGGTGGTCGCCGCGTCGCTCGTAGGTCACTTCGTACTCGACGGTCGCCGGCAGCGAGCGACGCATCGTCGCCGTCCCGCTGATGTCCGCGGGCCTGCCATCGGTGAACCGGGCGATGCCGCTCCCGCCGGCGGTGAGTCGCACCGTCCGGGTCTCGCCCGGGAACCCCCGACGGAGCGACGACCGCTCGATGTCCGGGAGGCCGGTCCAGTACACCTGGACCGTCGCGCCCAGAACGGCGACGAACAGCGGCGCGGCGATGGCCCGCAGGCCCGGCTGGCCGAACTGCGCGCCGACGACGGTGGCGCCGACAGCCACCAGCAGGACGCCGAAGCCGCGAAGCGTCGGCCGCATCTATTCGACGGCGACCCGCTCCAGGGCCGTCGCGACGAGTTCGTCGGCGGTCTGGTCGCTGCTGTCGGTCCGGATCCGGTGCGGGAGCACGACCGGGGCCTCACGTTGTAGGTCGTCCGGGACGACGTAGCCGCGGCCGTCGAGGACGGCCCGGGCCTGTGCGGCCCGCAACAGCGAGATGCTCCCCCGCGGACTCACGCCGAGTCGGGCGTGCTCGCGGGTGTAGGTCGCGAGCCTGGTCGCGTAGGCGCGAATCGGCTCCTCGACGGTGACCTGCGCCACGGCCTCGCGGGCCGCCTGTAGCTCTCCGAGCGTGGCGACGGACGTGAGTTCCTCTATCGGATGATCGCCCACCACCTCGCCAAGCATCGCCGTCTCCTCCTCGGCGTCGGGATACCCCAGCTGCAGCTTCGTCATGAACCGGTCGAGCTCGGCCATCGGCAGGTCGTAGGCCTTGTGTTGTTCGACCGTGTTCTGGGTCGCGATGACGGTAAAGGGCTGGGGAATATCGCGCGTCGTCCCGTCCGCGGAGACCTGCCCCTCCTCCATCGCCTCCAGCAGGGCCGACTGGGTCTTCGGCGGTGCCCGGTTGATCTCGTCGCCCAGCACGACGTTGGCGAAGATGGGACCCGGCCGGAACTCGAACTCCTGGGTCTTCTGGTTGTACACGTTGACGCCAGTGACGTCCGTCGGCAGCAGGTCCGGCGTGAACTGGACGCGTTTGAACTCCCCCTCGACGCTCGCGGCGACCGACCGCGCGAGCATCGTCTTCCCGACGCCGGGCACGTCCTCTAACAGGACGTGGCCCCGACCCAGCAGCGCCGTGACGATGTGTTCGATGGCCTCGTGGTGGCCGACGATGACCTCCTCGACGTTCTCGATGACCCCGGTTGCGAGACGGTTCGCGTCCCGGAGCGCGCTGTCCGACTGTTGGCTGGCTCTCGTATCTGTCATGGGTAGTAACTCTCGACGAGCCCCGGGCCGGAACCCCCGACCGTTCGGAGCGCCGTGGTTCCAGTTACGTTCCCGTTCGGAGCGGGAACATGTAACTCTGCTGGAGGGGCGAGGAAAACTGGACAGAGCCGACCCCTGACAAACGTAGCCGGACGTTAGGCCCGTTCCCAGTCCTTGCATTCGACACAGACCAGTCCACCGTCCTGCTGCCATCGCCGCTCGACAGTGTCGTCACATTCGTCGCAGACCGCCCCCTCGTCTGACCAGGCGTACGTGGTCGTCGCCGGTTCGACGTCGGCCGGTGCTTCCGGGCCCGGGGGGTCCTCGGCCGCGCCCGGGTCCGACTCGACCACCGGTGACTCCTCGCGTCGCTCGTCCGATTCGTCTGTCACGAACTGGTCCAGCGAGGCGTCTTCGCTCATGGCCCTAGCTGGGACCGCACGCGGCAAATAGCTGTCCGCTCTCGACCCGCTGTGGTTTCGTTCCGCGCCCGACCGTTCGGGCTGTCGGCAGAGGCCTCGCCGTACGCTGACAGCGGGATCTTCCGGCTGCTCGTACTCGCTGTCCCGTGGCGTCACACGTCGATATCTGCTAGCGGAAGCACAAAGTAGGGCCGCTCCAAAGCAGCGGGTATGCAAAGTCTCCCGTCACAGTTCGTCCAGAGCATCCTCGACGCGCCGGGGAAGTTCATCGACATCGCGATGGCCGACCCCATCTCCGCGGTGCTCATCCTCGTCGGCGCGGTGCTGGTCGGCGGCGCCTCGGCCGTCTTCGGCTACCTCTCGCTGGGCGCGGTCGTCTCGCTCGTTATTCGTCCGGGAAGCGGTCGATCGCCGCCCCCAGAAGCGAAATAGCCGCCTCGACGTCCGGCCCCAGCGGCGACGCGAAGACGACGCTGTCGGCGTGTTCTCGCAGCGTCTCGGTGCGCTCGGCCACGTCGTCGGGCGTGCCCGCGATACAGAACGCGTCCAGCATCGGCTCCGTGACGAGGTCGAAGGCCGCCTCGAACTCGCCGGCGGAGATGGCGTCGCCGATGTCGCTCGCGACCGACCCGTCGATACCGTGGCGGTCTAGTACGGGAGGCGGCGAGCCGGCGGCGACGAACGCCACCGGCGGGCGGGCGGCCTCCCGGGCCGCGTCGGCGTCCTCGGCCACGCTCACGCTGGCGTAGGCCGCGAGGTCGAACTCGGTGTCGGCGACGCGGTCGTCCAGCATCGAGTCGACCTGGTCGCGGGCCCACGCGAGGTCCTTCGGGTGGGAGCCGTTGTACAGCGCGCCGTCGGCGTGTTTGGCGGCCATCTTCGTCATGTGGGGCCCCTGTGCGCCGACGTACACCGGAACGTCGCCGACCTCGTAGTTCAGCCCGGCGTCGTCCGCCCGGAAGGTGCCGTCGTGGTCGACGCGCTCGCCGTCCCACAGCCGCTGGGCGACTTTGAACGTCTCCAGGACGCGTCGCAGCGCGTCATCGTGGTCGAACCCGAGGTTCCGAATCGTGGACTTATCGCCCGGGCCGACCCCGAAGAGGGCGCGGCCGTCGCTCATCTCGTCGAGCGTGGCGACCCGCGAGGCGAGCGTCACCGGGTGGGTCTCGTAGGGGTTGGCGATGCCCGGCCCCAGTAACACGTCGTCGGTCGCCTGTGCCATGGACGACAGCGCCATGAACTGGTCGCGGTTGTTGTAGTGATGGCTCGCAAACACCGCGTCGAAGCCTGCGTTCTCTGCGGAGACGGCGAAGTCGGTGAGCTGTGCCACTGGGTGTTCCGGTGTGAGTTCAATCGCGTACATGAGACCACTCTCTGAGTGCGTCGCGGACGACGTCTTTGTCGTTCGGGCGGTAGAGCTCGTCGCTCCCGGCGTGGTCGCCGAAGTCGAAGTCCCGAATCACGGCGACCGGCGTCCCGCCGTCGCCCTCGCCCGTCACGAGGTTGCCGGCGGCGGCGAGTTCGTCCACGACGGCCTGTACCGTCGCGCCGAGCTCCCGGCCTTCGCGGTCGTGCTCGCCCCGCCAGTCGCGGGCGGCGGGGATGCCGGCCCAGCCCAGCGCGACGCCGCGCTGGCCGAGCCGGAACGGCCGACCCGACGTGTCGGTGACGATGACCGCCACGTCGACCCCGAGTCGGTCGTCGAGCCCCGCTCGAACGCGCTCGGCACAGTCGGTCGGGTCTTCGGGGAGCAAGAGCAGGTCGGCGCCGGGGACGTTCGAGCGGTCGATGCCCGCGTTGACCGTGATGTGGCCAAAGCGGGTGACCGCGAGGACGAAGGGCGCCTCGGTGAGTATCTCCTCGCTCTCCTCGATGACAGCCTGCGCGAAGCGGGGGTCCTTCTGCTCGCCGGCGATTTCGGCGATGCCGTCGGCGATGCGCTCGGCGCGCTCGCTCGCCGGGAAGTCGGCGAGGTCGGCCTGTCGGCCCGCCGCTTTCGAGACGATGGTGCTCGCTACACAGACCACGTCGCCGTCCTGCAGGTCCGCCCGCTCGGCGACGACCTGTGCCACGTCGTCGCCGCGGCGAACCTCCGGCAGCCCCGCGACCGCGAAGACCTCCATACACCTTCTGTGGGTTCCGCGGGAAAAAGGACGCCGTTACTCGCAAGGCCCGCAATCAGTGGCAACGGCTGCCGGAACTCGCTGGGCAGGGACGAGGGCTCTGGACCGCTGGCGACTGTCGCGGCCGGATATTATCGGCAGCTTCACCAAACAATTATATCGAATAGAGGTGAAAAGTTCCCACAGATAATGAGTTTCCGGTCAGTGAGCGAGGCCCGGGAGGAGGCCGGACCGGCGGCGATGGAACCCCGCGAGGACTCACGGGAACGCCAGTCGGCAAGTCGGGACTCGGGCGAGACGCATCGGTTCGGAGTTGCGCCGTACCGGGACGGCCACGAGACGGTACTCCAGCGACTCGCCCAGCAACACGGCGCCGACCAGGTCCGCCAGTGGGCCGCCGAGGGGATGCCTATCGAGACGATGGGCAAAACCCGGGACATGGAGAAGTTTCGGGACCGTCAACGGGAACGCCCGTCCGAGGTTCCGACGGACATCGAGCGCCAGAACGCGAAATCCGTCCAACGCTCCAAAGGCGCCCATCACGAGTCGAGTTTCGGCGGCGAGACACAGGTGCCCGATTCCGTTCGGAGCGTGATTTCTTCGCCCGGGCAGCAGCTGGACCAGTCGATTCAACGGGCGATGGAAGAACGGATGGGAGACACCCTCGGTGACGTTCGCGTTCACACCGGGCCACAGGCAACGAAAGCCTGTGACGATATCAACGCGCGAGCGTTCACGGTGGGCAACCACATCGCGTTCAACCGCGGCGAGTACGACCCAGACTCGCCGGAAGGGCAGCACGTCCTCGCCCACGAACTCGCACACGTGAGACAGCAGACCGGCGGTGCGGTGTCGATGCTCCCACGGGAAGGTGCACTGGCTATCGACCCCGACGAGCATCTGGAACGCGAGGCCGAGGAGACGGCCGAGCGGGTGATGCGCGGTGGCATGCTGGGTATCCAGCGGATGCGGCGGGCCGACGTGCACGTCCAGCGGTTGAACGAACAGGAGGTATCTCAGGAGCCCTTGGATGAATTGGCGGACGCCTTCGATATCGAGTCATATATGGATACAGACGCTGAGATACCGGAAGCTGGCTCCAAAATACCACCAGAGATAGGCGAGACTGTAACCAGAAACTTACGGAGAGACGTTGGTGAGTTACAAACAAGGGGAGGGATCAACGATCGAGCGAATTTAGATCAGAATATTGCAGTTGCGAGTTTGAAAGTTAACGGGGAAAAACTGTGGATAGCCGCTGCTAGCGGGAAACGGGAATCGGGTGAATCGGATACGGAGAATCCATTGCTTCCCGGTCCATTCAAAGACGAACGGGTGTTTGATCACAGAGAACCCGGGAACGGGTTATCTCCGATAGATATGTGGGACAGTGAGGCAAAAATAATCGAGCACTTGGCAAACGAGTTTGATCTAAAAAGCTCTGCGGGGAGCATAGCAATATATACCGAGAGACCACCGTGCAATTCATGTGAAAAACTTATAGGTAAGTTTTCGACAGAGGACGAAAACACCGAATTCGATACCATCAGAATCTCCGTGAGCTACGATTCAAAATTAGAAAGGGATAATCCATGACTAAAGAAGAGAACACGGTGGGAAAAAAAGCCGTACAGTTGCTCGTAGAACACAGCTATGGGCCAGAAACGAAGATTACCGGATGTGATGAGGACGAAATACGGGATCTGGAGTCGGAATTTAACGTTACACTACCAGAGGCGTATAAATCCTGCATGCGACATATCGGAAAAAATCCCAACGGATTTCGTCGTGGCAGTGAGTTCGCCTACCCTGAAATGAAACGTCAACGAGAATTCGCTCAGAAGAGAGTTGAGGAAAACGATGTCGACTTCAAATTTGATGAATCTGACTTCGTCTTCATGGGTCATCAAGGGTATTCATTTCTGTTCTTCGACACCGATGAGGGCGATAACCCTCCTGTGTACTTATTCATGTCCCCTAACGAGCCATATAAACTCAATGACTCTTTCTCCGAGTGGTTATTCAACGAGATAAGACAGTGAACTGCCTGATCTCGTGTGGGTGGGGTGATGCGCGGTGGCATGCTGGGTATCCAGCGGATGCGGAAGGGTGACGTGCATGTACAGCGGTTGAGTGATGACACCGAGAGCAGCCCCTCGGTAAATAAAGAAATTGACATTTCTGACATTGAGTTCCCCGATTCGCAACTTCAGGCCAAATTTAAACACTCTGATTACTTCGGCATCGAAGGTGAATGGAACATGGACAACAAACGTCGCTTTCAAGAAGCACTACAAGCACATATTATCGATTCGGACACTATCATCATTAACGGCGAATACAGAAACAAGGATGCAGTCCACTACTACAATACACGAACGAATAATAACGTTATGACATATCCGGATGGGGAGTTCTGGTCGGCTTGGAAGCTCCGTGAAGACCAGCGGGAGTGTTTACTGTCTACAGGCGAGTTGGGAGGTGGGTGAAATGACAAATGATGAGTATGTGCGGACGTATCTGAATTTGATAGAGAGATTTACCAATGGAGAGTTAACAGCACGTGAATTCTCCAATAGATACATTGATATCTACCTGGATGACGACAAAGCACCAAATGAGGAAGTGTTTCGAATCCTTGACTACCTATTTGCGGAGGCGGATGCGTATTGCGAACCCGAACTCAGAGACGAAGTCCGCGGGAGTATCGACGAAGAACAATTGACTGAGGCAGCCGTGAAAACTGCTGAAAAGTTACGAGATACGCGATAAGTTTCGTCCGGTTTTCATTTGTAGTCTCTGACTCACCTCGGTCGTCAAAGCAGCCGTTGGTCCTCCCTGCTGATTCTAGTATCGACGAATCGTCCGCTGAATCCGTCGGGGCCAGTCGGGGCGACATTTTGGGCGGTTGTGAGTAACCGCTTCTAGATGTCTCCACACTGGGCCACAGGCGGCGAAAGCCCGTGAGGACATCAACGCCCGCGTCTGTACCGCCAGGAACCACGTCGCGTTCAACCGCGGGGAGTACGACCCAGAATCGGCGGAGGGTCAGCACGTCCTGGCCCACGAGTTAGCGCACGTGCGTCAGCAAACCGGCGGTGCGGTATCGATGCTGCCACAAAAAGGTGAGTTAGCTATCGCCCCTGACGAACGCTTAGAGCGGCCGGGAAATTGCGCCCAGTAGCGACGAGGTGACGGCAGATCAGGCATATGTGAACATTTAGCGAAAAGACGGGTCGGTATGGGCCGTGAATCCAATCGGCGCCGAGGTCTGTCTCGATACCAGTAGTGGTTCATTCACCGAGAAACGAACCGAGCGTTGGTGACCAATCTGTTCAGCCAGTACAAAGCCAGTTACGCCGGCGGACGATGGCATCTTGGGGCTGTTTCACACTGAACGGGAACGCGTCTACAACCGAACCGTTTCGACGTCGATTTCCCCGTTGCCCACCGTCGCGGTCATCATCGTCGCTCGCTCGGCCGGGGCGGCTCCGGTCGCGCTCCCGGGGTTCAGCAGCCTGACGCCGCCGTGAGTCGTGTCCATGACTTCGTGTGTGTGCCCGGCAACACCGACGGCGTCCTCGCCGGCCTCCTCGCGGACGATATTCGCGACGCGGTCCTCGTAGCCGCGCTTCGAGCCGGTGCCGTGGGTCACGACGAACGTGACCCCGCCGAGCTCGACCGTCGCGCGGTCGGGCAGGCCGATACGGGGGTCCATGTTCCCGCCGACGGCGGTGAGCCGCGACGCCATCGCGCGGACGTTCGACAGCGCCCCCTCGCTGTCGAAATCGCCTGCGTGGACGACGTGGTCGGCGGCTTCGATGCGCTCGCGGAAGCCGTCGGGAATCCGGCTCGCTCGCGAGGGGATGTGCGTGTCGCTGATGAGCGCGACGTCCATAGCGGCGGTTCTCGCCCGCGCCTCAAAACAGTTGGTCGGTCACTCGGCCGCTTCGGCCGCCGGGATGGCCGACTCCAGTTCCTCCAGCCGCTCGATGAGCCGGTCCAGCCCGGCGTTGATGTCCGCGACGCGCTCCTCGATGTCGTCGGCCGGCACCGCGCCCTGCGGCGTCGGCTCGACCAGCCCGTCGTCCTCCAGCATCCGCAGCGAGTACCGCACCTTGTGTTCGGGAATTTCGGTCTCTTCGGCCAACCGCACGATTCCTATCGGCCCGGCGTCGATGACGGTCCCCAGTATCGACAGGTCCCGGCTCTCTTTTTCGACCTGATCGCGTAATCTCTCCATACCCATTCTTGTCTACTGATATCGGGTGCGGATACATAACGGCGTTGTTGGCGAGACACGCGAGACGCCGACCAACGGGAGGCGTCTCGAAGCGATGCGGTGACCGAAGGGAACCGCAGAGCCGTGGGTGTGGGTGAGACCGACGGGAGGCGTCTCGAAGCGATGCGGTGACCGAAGGGAACCGCAGAGCCGCGGGTGTGGGTGAGACCGACGGGAGGCGTCTCACTGGTCGCCACTCCGCTACTCCTCGACCGGCTTCCGCCGCAGTTCGTCGAGCTGGTCCCGCAGCTTCGATAGCTCCGTCTCCAGCTCTTCGCGGCGGTCGATGAGCGTCGACAGCTCCTCGGTGTTGACCGAGTAGTCGTTCTCAAGTGCGACGTCGAGGGCGTCGGTCGTCGCGGCCGCCAGGTCCGTCGAGACGCGCAACACCTCGCTGGGCGTCCCGCGGGACTCGTAGAGCTGCTGGTCGCCAGACAGCGGGCTGTAGGTTATCATCGGCGACTCGACGCTGTGGTGGTAGGTGACGGTGTAGCTCGTATCCGTGACGGGGTTCAGCCGGTCCTCCGCGCGCTCGGTGCGAACGATGTTGAAGGGCTCGGCGAGCGTCGGGTAGGTGTCGGCGAGGTCGCGAAGCCGGTCGGCGGCGGTCACGTCGAGCTGGGCCTCCACGTCGCCGAAGAACTGCCGCGAGTTAGTGAGCGAGAAGGCCACCGTGTAGAACACCGACTCGTCGCTGTCGGCGAGGTTCCGCAGGCGCTCCCGGACCGCCTCGTGGCGGCCCTCGATGGTGAGCTTCTCCAGCTCCTCCAGCAGCGCCCGGACGCCCTCCTCGCGTTCGAGGAACGCCTCGACGATGGCGCCCGGCATCTCCTCGCCCTCGATATCGTCCATGCCCTCCCATGGAACCGGCCGACTAAACAGTCTGTCGGCGGGGCCAAGCGCTGTCCCGGGACGGCACGACGTACCGACGTTCACCCCGCGGTGGACCTGTGGCTGGGGCAGGGGACCGGCCCGGTTAGGTGCGTCGCTCTGTGACTCGCCGCTCCCGACCGAACGTGACAGACGGGCAGGGATTTGTTCGTGGACTGCGTACCACCAGGTATGTCCGCCCTCCAGCGGTCCCGATTCGGCGTGTCCCGCCGCGACGTCGGTGCCGGCCTCGTCGCCGGCGTCGCCGCGCTGCTCGCTAACGTTCTGTTCCACGCGATGATGGTGACACGGTTGGTCCTCTCTAACCCCGACCGTGTGTTCGCCGACCCCGGCATCGTGTGGTCCACGTTCCAGTGGGACCTGCTGACAGTCGCCCCGCTGGTGGTCACGCCGCTCGTCGCCGTTGTCGCCGGCACCGTCGTCTGGCGGTGGCTCGTGCCCGACGAGCCGACGCCGCGCCGCGGTGCCGTCGCCGGTGTGGTGACCGCATTCGCCTCACTGCTCGTCCTGGCGGCCGTGTTCGGAATCCTAGCGGGAGTGTCTGCACCGTCCGACGCCCTCGGCCAGTTCGTCCTCATCGCTAGCCTCGTCTTCTTCTTCGGAGCCGTCGGAACCGCCGCCATCATCGCTCCGCTGGGCGCGCTGGTGGGGTACGGATACGAGTGGTATCTGGCGCGGCAGTTCTGGTGATACGGGTTACTGTGGTGGTCGTCCGATCCAGTGGTCGACGATACCGGTCCCAGACTACCCGTTCGAGTAGTCGGCCTCGTCCTCTCGGTTCGGTACCAGCACCGTTGCCAATATATATTGCAGGATAGTAACTTCGATATGAGCGCTCCATCGTTCCACCGCTTGGTGACGCTGTGCAAGCGGTACGGTCCCGGTCGCCTCCCGCTGGCGAGCCGGCGGGATATCGGCGGTGGCTACGCGATGACGACGGCCGGTGTGTTGGCTGCAATCGCGTTTCTCTCTTTGACGACGGTGCCAGCGCTGTACTTCGGTGGCGGCTACGCTATGGATCAGCTCTCTATATACGTGGTGTACATCCCCCCGTTCGTCCTCGCTTCGTTCCCGATCGGCGTTCTCACGTGGCGCTTCCTCCCAGTTGACACCCCGCAGTTCGGTGCCGTCGCCGGCAGCCTCACCGCCTTGCTCTCTTACCCAGCTGGCGGCGTCGGCGTGGCGCTGTACTTCGTCACAGCGGAGTTCGTGGAGTTTGGCTCCCTTTCGACCGGCGACATTACCGGTCTCTTCGTCGTCGGCCTGTACGCCGCCGTGGTCGCGCTGCTCACGTCGGGCTTGGTCGTCGTCCCGCTCGGGGCACTCTCCGGTTACGTCCACGAGCGAAGCCGTTCTGCATCCGTCGGCACTGCCTGACGGTGTCGCTGTGTACCGGGACTCGCCCGATCCAGTTGTCGACGATACCGGTACGGAACTACAGCAATCCGTGCGACGCGTGGCTGGCCGAGTCGGTCGCAGTCCTTCCGGGTTCACCTGCTCACGATGGCGAGCACACGCTACGCGGTGCTCGCCGATTTGTCCGCAGTAGAAGACGCCCGGAGCGGGATTTGAACCCGCGTCACGACCGTGACAGGGTCGTATGATGGGCCACTACACCATCCGGGCACGCTGCCTTGCTGCACTCAATCGTATCCCGGTCGTAGTATTAAGGCTTTCCAAAGGACGGCGCCCTGTCATGGGTCCACTTGACTCGACCCAAACCTCTATATCTGTTCTGGGAGAAGCCCGTGATATCGAACGCCATTCTCCCCGGCGGCCGCGGGGGCCCAGTAGCTACTGCAGGCCAAGTTGGTAAGTGTTATTAGGGTCCCGACTATAGCGACCTGTAGTATCTCGTGACAGCCACCTTCTCCAGCCACAGGCCCCACGCACGCACACACACATGGTAGATGTAAGTCAACACGACCTCGTTCCCGACCACAGCGTCGTCGACGAGGCTGACCTCGAAGCAGTGCTCGACGAGTACGACATCAAGAAGACCGACCTCCCGAAGATCAAACGCGCCGACCCGGGACTCCCGGACGACGCGGAGGTCGGCGATGTCATCCGCATCGAACGCGACTCGCGAACCACCGATACCGCCGTCGTCTATCGACTGGTGGTCGAATAATGAACACACAGGACCGACGCGCAATCTCGCGCGAATACTTCGCGAAGGAACGGCTCGCCGAACACCACTTCCGCTCGTTCAACGCCTTCCTCGACCGGGGGATGCAGCAGGTGGTCGACGAGAAAGAGACCATCGACACCGACATCGGCGACAAGGAAGGCCAGGAGCCGGTGTGGGTCGAACTGGGCGACGTCCGCGTCGTCACGCCCCGCGTCCGGGAGGCCGACGGGAGCGAAGAGCTCCTCTACCCCCAGGAGGCCCGCCTCCGGAACATCACCTACTCCGCACCGGTGTTCATGGAGATGGCCATCGTCCGCGGCGGCGAAGAGGAACCCGAGGAAGTCGTCGACCGCACCGAGACCAAGATCGGGCGCATGCCCATCATGGTCGGCTCGAACAAGTGCAACATCGCCGGCTTCACCGACGAGGAGCTCATCGACATCGGCGAGGACCCCGCCGACCCCGGCGGCTACTTCTGTGTCAACGGCTCCGAGCGAGTCCTGATGACCAGCGAGGACCTCGCGCCGAACAAGATTCTCGCCGAGTACGACACCAAGTACGGCGACGAAGTGCAGGTCGCCAAGACCTTCTCACAGCGCCGTGGCTACCGCGCTCTCGTGCTCTGTGAACGGACCCGCGACGGGCTGCTCGAAGTCTCGTTCCCGTCTGTCTCGGGGAGCATCGACTTCGTGACACTCGTGCGCGCGCTGGGTCTGGAATCCGACGAGGAGATCGTCCACCGCGTCAGCGAGGACCCCGAAATCGTGAAGTTCATGCTCGAGAATCTGGAGGAAGCCGAGGTCCAGACGACCGAGGAAGCCATCGAGACGCTGGGACAGCGCGTCGCCAGCGGCCAGGGCAAGAACTACCAGCTCAAACGGGCCAACTACGTCATCGACCGCTACCTCCTGCCACACCTCCACGAGGAGGGCGTCGACGAGGAAGAGGTCCGCATCAACAAGGCGTACTACCTCTGCCGGATGGCCGAGGCGTGTTTCGAGCTCGCTCTGGAACGCCGCGAGGCCGACGACAAGGACCACTACGCCAACAAGCGCCTGAAGGTCAGCGGCGACCTGATGACCGACCTGTTCCGGACCGCGCTGAACAAGCTCGCCCGGGACGTGAAGTACCAGCTCGAACGCGCGAACATGCGAAATCGGCAGCTCTCCGTTTCTACTGTTGTCCGCTCCGACGTGCTGACCGAGCGGCTCGAACACCCCATCGCGACGGGGAACTGGGTCGGCGGGCGCTCTGGGGTGTCCCAGCTCGTCGACCGTACCGACTTCATGGGTGTGCTCTCACACCTTCGCCGTCTGCGCTCGCCGCTTTCCCGCTCCCAGCCGCACTTCGAGGCGCGGGACCTGCACGCGACCCAGTGGGGTCGCATCTGTCCTTCCGAGACGCCGGAGGGCCCGAACTGCGGACTCGTGAAGAACTTCGCACAGGCGATGGAGCTGTCACAGGACGTCGCGGACGCACAGGACCTCAAACAGGAACTTTCGGACATGGGGGTCCAGGGCATCCCCGGTATCGAATCGATCGAACAGCAGCCCGCGGACGACTAATATGAGTCAGAGTCGAGAAGCCAAGGTATACGTCAACGGTAGCTTGGTCGGGACCCATCCCGACCCCGAACAGCTCGCAGAACAGGTGCGACAGGCCCGACGCCGGGGGGACGTCTCCCAGATGGTCAACGTCTCGGTCAAGGGTCGCACCGAAGAGGTCATCATCAACGCCGACGCGGGCCGTGCTCGCCGTCCGCTGCTGGTCGTCGAGAACGGCGAGCCGCTGATGACCGACGAACAGGTCGAGGCCGTCAAGAACGGCGACATCGAGTTCGAGGAGCTCGTAGAGCGGGGGCTCGTCGAGTTCATCGACGCCGAGGAAGAGGAGGACATCCTCGTCGGCGTCGACGAAGACGAACTCACCGAGAACCACACCCACCTCGAAGTCGACCCGCAGCTGATGTTCGGTATCGGTGCGGGGATGATTCCGTACCCCGAGCACAACGCCTCCCCGCGGATTACGATGGGGTCGGGGATGATCAAGCAGTCGCTGGGCCTGCCGAGCGCGAACTACCGCATCCGGCCGGACACGCGCCAGCACCTGCTGCACTACCCGCAGCTCTCGATGGTCAAGACCCAGACGACCGAACAGATCGGCTACGACGACCGCCCCGCGGCACAGAACTTCGTCGTCGCCGTCATGAGCTACGAGGGGTTCAACATCGAGGACGCGCTGGTCATGAACAAGGGGTCGGTCGAGCGCGCGCTCGCTCGCTCCCACTTCTTCCGGACCTACGAGGGCGAGGAACGGCGCTACCCCGGCGGGCAGGAGGACCGCTTCGAGATGCCCGACGAGGACGTGCGCGGCGCTCGCGGCGAAGAAGCCTACACCCACCTGGACGACGACGGGCTGGTGAACCCCGAGACGAAGGTCGGCGAGAACGCCGTCCTGCTGGGCAAGACCAGCCCGCCACGGTTCCTCGAAGAACCGGACGACATGGGCGGCCTGTCGCCCCAGAAGCGACGCGAGACCAGCGTCACCATGCGCTCGGGCGAGTCCGGTGTCGTGGACACGGTGACCCTGATGGAGGGCGAGGACGGCTCCAAGCTCTCGAAGGTCTCCGTTCGCGACGAGCGAATCCCCGAACTCGGGGACAAGTTCGCCAGCCGGCACGGCCAGAAGGGCGTCGTCGGCCACATCGCGCCCCAGGAAGACATGCCCTTCACCGAGGAGGGCGTGGTGCCGGACCTGGTCATCAACCCGCACGCGCTGCCGTCGCGGATGACCGTCGGCCACATCCTCGAGATGATCGGCGGGAAGGTCGGTGCGCTGGAGGGCCGGCGCGTCGACGGGACCGCCTTCACCGGCGAGGACGAGGAGGAACTCCGCGGCTCGCTGGAGTCTCACGGCTTCGACTCCTCGGGCAAGGAGACGATGTACTCCGGCGTCACCGGCGAGAAGATCGACGCGGACATCTTCGTCGGCGACATCTTCTACCAGAAGCTCTACCACATGGTCTCGAACAAGCTGCACGCCCGCTCTCGCGGGCCGGTGCAGGTGCTCACCCGCCAGCCCACCGAGGGGCGCGCCCGCGAGGGCGGCCTGCGTGTGGGCGAGATGGAACGGGACGTGCTCATCGGGCACGGTGCGGCGATGGCGCTCAAGGAGCGCCTGCTCGACGAGTCCGACCGCGAGTGGATCAACGTCTGTGGCAAGTGCGGGATGACCGCCGTCGAGAACGTCGAACAGCGGCGTATCTACTGCCCCAACTGCGAGGAGGAGACCGACATCCACGAGGTCGAGATGTCCTACGCGTTCAAGCTCCTGCTCGACGAGATGAAGGCGCTCGGAATCGCCCCGCGAATCGAACTGGAGGACGCAGTCTAGCATGAGCTCACAGCAAACACCACAGGAGATCGGGCAACTCAGCTTCGGGCTGATGGACCCCGAGGAGTACCGCGAGATGTCGGCCACCAAAGTGATTACGGCCGACACCTACGACGACGACGGGTTCCCAATCGACATGGGGCTGATGGACCCGCGGCTGGGCGTCATCGACCCGGGGCTGGAGTGCAAGACGTGTGGCAAACACAGCGGGTCGTGTAACGGTCACTTCGGCCACATCGAACTCGCCGCGCCGGTCATCCACGTCGGGTTCGCGAAGCTCATCCGCCGCCTACTTCGGGGGACCTGCCGGGAGTGTTCCCGGCTCTGTCTCGACGAGGAAGAGCGCGAGGAGTTCCGCGACCGCCTCACGCGGACGCGGGACCTCGGTCGCGACCTCAACGACGTGACCAAGGCCGCCATCCGGCAGGCCCGCAAGAAGGACCGCTGTCCGTTCTGCGGCGAGAAGCAGTACGACATCAAACACGAGAAACCGACGACGTACTACGAGGTGCAGCAGGTGCTGTCGGCGGACTACCCCGCCCGCATCGCCGAGGCGATGGAGGAGGCCGACGAGCGAATCGCCCCGACCGACCTCGCCGACGAGACGGGTATCGACGGCGGCCGCGTCCAGGAGATAATCAGCGGCGACTTCCGCCCGCGACAGGACGACCGCCGGGCCATCGAGAAGGCGCTCTCCGTCGACCTGACCGAGGAGGACATGAACAAGCTGATGCCCTCCGACATCCGGGACTGGTTCGAGGACATCCCGGACGAGGACATCGAGGTGCTGGGCATGAACCCCGACCGTTCCCGGCCCGAGTGGATGATTCTGACGGTGCTGCCGGTGCCGCCGGTCACCGCTCGCCCCTCGATCACGCTGGACAACGGCCAGCGCTCCGAGGACGACCTGACCCACAAGCTCGTGGACATCATCCGCATCAACCAGCGGTTCATGGAGAACCGCGAGGCCGGTGCGCCACAGCTCATCATCGAGGACCTCTGGGAACTGCTGCAGTACCACGTCACCACGTTCATGGACAACGAGATCTCGGGCACGCCGCCGGCCCGCCACCGTTCGGGCCGCCCGCTCAAGACCCTCTCCCAGCGCCTGAAAGGCAAGGAAGGGCGCTTCCGTGGCTCGCTGTCCGGGAAGCGCGTGAACTTCTCGGCCCGTACCGTCATCTCGCCCGACCCGACCCTTAGCCTGAACGAGGTCGGCGTCCCTGAACGGGTCGCCCGGGAGATGACCCAGACGATGAACGTCAACGAGCGCAACCTCGACAACGCCCGTCGCTACGTCGCAAACGGACCGATGGGCCACCCGGGCGCCAACTACGTCCGCCGACCGGACGGCCGTCGCCTGAAGGTCACCGAGAAGAACTGCGAGGAGCTCGCCGAGAAGGTCGAGGCCGGCTGGGAAGTGTCCCGCCACCTCGTCGACGGCGACATCATCATCTTCAACCGGCAGCCGTCGCTCCACCGGATGTCCATCATGGCCCACGAAGTGGTCGTGATGCCGTACAAGACGTTCCGGCTCAACACCGTCGTCTGCCCGCCGTACAACGCTGACTTCGACGGCGACGAGATGAACATGCACGCCCTGCAAAACGAGGAGGCCCGCGCCGAAGCCCGGGTCCTCATGCGCGTCCAGGAACAGATGCTCTCGCCGCGCTTCGGGGAGAACATCATCGGCGCCATTCAGGACCACATCAGCGGGACCTACCTGCTGACTCACACCAACCCGCAGTTCAACGAGACGCAGGCGCTCGACCTGCTGCGTGCGACCCGCATCGACGAGCTGCCCGAGCCCGACGGCGAGGACGAGACCGGCGAGGTCTACTGGACCGGTCGCTCGCTGTTCTCGGAACTGCTGCCCGACGACCTCAATCTGGACTTCACCTCCTCGGCCGGCGACAACGTCGTCATCGAGGACGGCCAGATGGTCTCGGGCACCATCGACGAGGACGCCGTCGGTGCCTTCGGCGGCGAAGTCGTCGACACCATCGCCAAGGACTACTCGAAGACCCGCGCCCGAATCCTGGTCAACGAGATCTCCGCGCTGGCGATGCGTTCGATCATGCACTTCGGTTTCTCCATCGGTATCGACGACGAGTCGATTCCCCGCGAGGCCGAAGAGCAGATCAACGACGCCATCGACAACGCCTACGACCGCGTCGAGGAGCTCATCGAGACCTACGACCGGGGCGACCTCGAATCGCTGCCCGGCCGCACGGTCGACGAGACCCTCGAGATGAAGATAATGCAGACGCTGGGCAAGGCCCGTGACTCCGCCGGCGACATCGCCGAGGACCACTTCGACGACGACAACCCGGCCGTCGTGATGGCCGAGTCCGGCGCGCGTGGCTCGATGCTGAACCTGACCCAGATGGCCGGCTGTGTCGGCCAGCAGGCAGTCCGCGGCGAGCGAATCAACCGCGGCTACGAGAACCGAACCCTGAGCCACTTCGAGGAGGACGACCTCTCCTCGGACGCCCACGGCTTCGTGGAATCGTCCTACCGCTCCGGGCTCGGCCCGAAGGAGTTCTTCTTCCACGCCATGGGTGGCCGCGAGGGGCTGGTGGACACGGCCGTCCGTACCTCCAAGTCCGGCTACCTCCAGCGCCGGCTCATCAACGCGCTCTCCGAACTGGAGACGCAGTACGACGGCACCGTCCGGGACACGAGCGACACCATCGTCCAGTTCGAGTTCGGCGAGGACGGTACCTCGCCGGTGGACGTCTCCTCCAGCCAGGAAGAGGCCGCCGTCGACGTCGAGCAGATCGCCGACAGCGTCCTCAGCGAGGAGTTCGAGAGCGAGAAACAGAAAGAGAGCTTCCTCGGACAGAAGACCGAGCGGACCAACCTCTCGGAACACGCCGACGACTGGTGGATGGCCGAGGGTGATGACTGACCATGGTATCCGAAGACATCGAAGCCGTCGTCGAGGACACGGAGCTCCCGCGCCGGCTGAAAGACGAAGTGTACAGCACGGTCGAGGCCCGCGGCGTCGGCGTCGAGGACGCCGACCGAATCGCACAGGCCGTCGAGTCCCGCTACATGCAGACCCGCGTCGACCCGCTGGACCCGGTCGGCACCGTCTCGGCCCAGTCCATCGGCGAACCCGGAACGCAGATGACGATGAACACGTTCCACTACGCCGGCGTGGCCGAAATCGACGTGACTCAGGGGCTCCCCCGGCTCATCGAGCTGGTCGACGCCCGCAAGACGCCCGACACGCCGATGATGACCGTCCATCTGGACGAGGAGTACGCCGACAACCGCGAGCGGGCCCACGAGGTCGTCTGGAAGATCGAGGCCACGCGCATCCTCGCGCTGGGTGACATCTCGACGAACGTCGCGGACATGCTCGTCCAGATCGACCTGAACGAGGAGACCCTGCAGGAGCGGTGGCCCACCGTCAACGACACCGAGGCCATCGCCGAGGAGATCGCCGAGACCATCGAATCGAACCTCGGCGTCCAGACCCGACAGGCCGGGACCGTCATCGAGTTCGGCCCCGAAGAGCCCAGCTATCGGGACCTGCTCCAGCTGGTCGAGGAGCTGCGCGACATCGTCTTCAAGGGTATCGACGAGATATCCCGCGTCGTCATCCGCAAGGAAGAGCTCGAAGACGGCGAGGAGTTCGTCCTCTACACCGAGGGCTCCGATTTCGGCGACGTGCTCGGCATCGAGGGCGTCGACGCCTCCCGAACGACGTGTAACAACATCCACGAGATCTACCGGAGCCTCGGCGTCGAGGCCGCCCGCGAGACGCTCATCAACGAGACGATGAACACGCTCGAAGAGCAGGGGCTGGACGACGTGAACGTCCGCCACCTCATGCTGGTCGCCGATATCATGACCAACGAGGGGACCATCGAGTCCATCGGCCGCCACGGCATCTCCGGCTCGAAGGACTCCGTGCTCGCGCGGGCCGCCTTCGAGGTGACGGTGAACCACCTGCTCGACGCCGCCATCCACGGCGAGGTCGACGAGCTCGACGGCGTCACGGAGAACGTCATCGTCGGCAAACCCATCAAGCTCGGCACGGGGGACGTCGACCTCCGCATGGGTACGACGCAGGACTGATGGGCGTCGAAATCTCGGACGAAGCACGACGACTGGTCGCCCTCTTCGAGGACGAAGCCGGCGTCACTGTCCGGGATTGCGTCGTCGACGAGGACCACGACCAGGTGGTGTACCTCGTCAAGCGCGGCCAGATAGCCGACGCCATCGGTCCCGGCGGCAACACCGTGGGCCGCGTCGAGGAGCGACTGGGCCGCGAGGTGAAGCTCATCGAGGACGCAGAGCTGGCCGAGGACTTCGTCGCCAACGCGCTCGCGCCCGCCGCCGTCTACAATGTCACCATCTCCGAGAACGGCGACACCGTCGCCTACGTCGAGGTCCCACAGGACGACCACGGCGCGGCTATCGGCCGCGAGGGCCGCAACATCGACGCGGCCCGCCGGCTGGCGAGCCGGCACTTCGACATCGACGGCATCGAGCTGACCTGAGCGTCCGGTTCTTCGACAGCGCCCCAATTGCGAGTCGTTCGCGTGCGAGAACGCCACATACGGGCAGTAGGGCGACGACGAAAGAGGAGTCTTAAGTAGCTCGGCGGGATACCGACGTGTACTATGGCAAACGGCAAATACGCCGCGCGCAAGCTGAAGAAGGACCGCCAGAAACACCGGTGGTCCGACTCGGATTACGCGCGACGCGAACGCGGACTCGGCAAGAAGTCCGACCCGCTCGAGGGCGCACCGCAGGGTCGAGGCATCGTACTGGAGAAGGTGGGTATCGAGGCGAAACAGCCCAACTCCGCGATCCGGAAGTGCGTGCGTGTCCAGCTCATCAAGAACGGCAAGCAGGTCACCGCGTTCTGTCCCGGCGACGGCGCTATCTCCTTTATCGACGAGCACGACGAGGTCACTATCGCCGGCATCGGCGGCGCGAAGGGTCGCGCGATGGGCGACCTCTCCGGTGTCAACTACAAGGTCGAGAAGGTCAACGGCGTCTCGATGCTGGAACTGGTCCGCGGTAACGCGGAGAAACCGGTCCGATAACCATGAGTGGAGACGAAGACATCCCAGAGACCGAGGACGCACCGGAAGACGAGGCAGTCGAAGACGAGGCAGCCGAGGAAGAGACCGCCCGCGCCGAGTTGTTCGGCAAGTGGTCCGTCACCGACATCGAGTACTCGGACCCCTCGACGGAGCGCTACATCGCGGTGACGCCGATCGCCCACACGATGGGGCGCCACTCGAACAAGCAGTTCCAGAAGTCCGAGATCAGCGTCGTCGAGCGGCTCATCAACCGCCTGATGCAGACCGACGAGAACACCGGCAAGAAGCAGCTCGCGACGACCATCGTCAGCGACGCCTTCGACATCGTCCACGAGCGCACCGAGGAGAACCCGGTGCAGGTGCTCGTCCAGGCCGTCGAGAACAGCGCTCCCCGTGAGGAGACCGTCCGCCTGAAGTACGGTGGCATCTCGGTCCCGAAGGCCGTCGACGTCGCGCCCCAGCGCCGCGTCGACCAGGCCCTGAAGTTCATCGCCGAGGGTACCTACGGTGGCTCGTTCAAGACCACCACCACGGCCGAGGAGGCACTCGCTTCCCTGCTCGTCGGCGCCGCCAACAACGACGTCAGCACCTACTCGGTCAACCAGAAAGAAGAGAAAGAGCGCGTCGCGGCTGCAGCGCGGTAATATCGCCCGTTCTATTTCGTTTTCACCGCCCCACAGCGACCGCTCTGCCCCGCTCGTAAACCGCTAGCTATTTTGTGGTTGACGAGACAGTCACGGATATGTCCGGAACGGAGTCGGTCGAACTCGTCGGCGACGAGGCAGTGTCCAACATCGCGCTCGCGGCGGTGTTGGCCGCGTTGACGGCCGCGTTCGCGTACGTCTCGATACCGGTGCCCGGGCTCCCGGTGCCGATATCGTTTCAGGTCTTCGGCGCCTACTTCGCCGGCCTCTTGCTCGGGCCGCGCTGGGGCGGGCTCGCGCTCACGCTGTACCTGCTGGTCGGCGTGGCGGGCGCACCGGTGTTCTCGGGCGGCGCGGCGGGGCTGGGCTACCTGCTGGGGCCGACCGGCGGCTACCTCGTCGGCTTCCTGCTCGCGGCGGTCGTCATCGGGGCCATCGTCCACCGGGGACTGGAGCCGAGACCGCTGACCGAGGTCTCGCTTCCGGTGCAGGCCGGCGCGCTACTGGCCGGCCTCGCGGTCATCTACGCCGTCGGCGTCCCGTGGCTGGCGCTCTCGACCGCGAACACGTTTACCGAAGCGTTCATCGGGGGCGCCGTCACCGTCTTGCCGGGTGACCTCATCAAGATCGCCGCCACGCTGGCGCTGGTGAAAGGGGGCGTACTCGCCCGCCAGCAGGCGACCGCATGATAGCGGTCGACGACCTCACTCACCGGTTCGGCGACGCGGTCGCGCTGGACGGCGTCTCGCTGACCATCCCGGACGGCGAGTTCTGCCTGCTCGTCGGCCCCAACGGCAGCGGGAAGACGACGCTCGTGCGCCACTTCAACGCCCTGCTGGAGCCCGGGTCCGGCACTGTCACGGTCGACGGAACGGACGTGACCGTGGACCCCCTGGCCGCGCGGACGAGTATCGGCATGGTGTTCCAGCAGCCCCGCGACCAGCTGGTCGCCGCCACCGTCGGCGCGGACGTGGCCTTCGGGCCGGAGAACCTCGGGCTCGACCGCGGGGAGATAGACCGCCGCGTCGCGTCGGCGCTCGACGCGGTCGACCTCGGCGGTCGCGAGGACGACCACGTCGACGCGCTGTCGGGCGGTGAGCAGGCCCGCGTCGCCATCGCCGGCGCGCTGGCGATGGAACCGACCCACCTCGTGCTGGACGAACCCTTCGCCGGTCTGGACCTGCGGGCCCGACGCTCGCTCCTCTCGCGCCTGGACTCCCTTCACGAGGCGGGCACGAGTATCGTCGTCGTCACCCACGACCTGCGTGATCTCCGCGAGCGAGCCGACCGCGTCGTCGCGCTCGCGGACGGCCGGGTCGTTGCGGACGGGTCGCCGGCCGACCTCGGTGACCTCGAACCCCACGGTGTCGACGGCGGATGCTGACCTACCGCCCCGGCGAGACGGTCGCCCACCGGCTTGACGCCCGGTCGAAGCTCGCCTGTCAGTTCGGCTTCGCCGTCGCCGCGTTCGCCCAGCCGACGCCACGCCGACTCCTCGCGCTGGCGGGCCTCGCGGGAGTCGTACTGCTCGCGGGCCGCCTCTCCCCGGTGACCGTCCTCCGGGGGTACTGGTTCGTCTTCGTCATCCTCCTGCTGGCACCGCTGTCCGCGGCGCTGTCGGTGACACAGCCGTGGGTCGACCCGGAGAGAGGGGTCGCGTCGCTGTTGGCCGTCTCGCGCGTCGCGCTGGTGCTGGTCGTCGGCGCGGTGTACGTCAGGACGACGCCGGTTCGGGAGAGCCGGGCGGTCATCCAGCGCTACGTTCCCGGCCGGACGGGACAGGCACTGGGCGTCGGCGTGGCGCTGACGTTTCGCTTCCTGCCCGTCCTCCGACGGGACCTGCTGACGGTGCGGGAGGCCATCCAGGCCCGCGGGGGCGAGCGTCGCTCGGTCGTCGACCGCGCGAAGCGAATCGCCGTCGTCGGGCTGGCGCGGTCGCTCTCGCGGTCGGACCGGCTCTCGCTCGCGCTCCGAGCCCGCTGTTTCGCCTGGAACCCCACCCCGCCCGAGATGTCATTCGGTCGGTGGGACTATCCGGTGGTGGCGCTGGGCGTCCTGCTCGCGTGCTGGCCGCTGGCGGGCCTGCTCTAGTCCGCGGCCGGCCCGCTCCCGGCCGTCGCGTAGGCTCTGGTCACGTCGACCAGCGCCTTCCGGAACTCCGATTCGTCGGGGTCCGGCGAGAGGCCGGCGAAGTAGGCCTTGAACTCCGCCAAATCGATACCGTCGGCGTCCTGTGCGGCCGCGTGGGCGAGGTCGTACAGCATGTGGCCCTCGCTCACGAGGTCGTGGCGCTCGACGAGCGCCAGCGCGAAGGCGGCGTTGACCGCGGTGATGTCGGGGTCGGCGGCGGGCGTGAGTTGGGTCCAGCCGGGCTGGCCGCCCGGGCGGTCCGAGACGGCGGCCGCGAGGCTCGCCTCCAGAAAGGCCACCAGCTTCTCGCCCGAGACCAGCGCCATCCAGACGTCGTCGGCGTAGATGTCCTTCATGTGGTTGGCGATCTGGTAGCAGTGGGTGAGCTTGCGCTGCTCGACGCTGTGGCCGGCCAGCGCGAGGTAGATGGCTTCTTTCGTCGACTGCGTGTGCGAGGGGTGGCCCCGCTCGTTGTGGTGCATGTGGGCGAACTCGTGGAGGGCGAGTTCGCGGGCCATCGCGCTCGTGGCCGCCTGCCGGGAGATGGTCAGCCGGTGGCCCGCCGCGTCGTGGCTGACGCGCGTGCGCTCGTCCGGGTCCGCTCGCACCTGTACCGTCACCGGTCGGTCGAGGTCGTACTCGGTCGAAAAGAGGTTCCGCGCTCCGAGAAACGGTTCGGCCGGTCCGCCCTGTACGTGTACGTTCATTCGGGCGTACAGAGGGGTCGTACGGCTATTATTCTTGCGGGGAGTTACCACGGGACTCGACGACTCCTCGCCGGCTACAGGACGCCGGCGGTCACCAGCGTCCCGGGAACGCCGACGGCGAGGCCGAGGAGACCGAGCGCGGTCCCGAACCGGGCGCGGCCGGCGACGGCCGACCGGACCGCGTCGATATCACCGAGAAACACCACTAGCCGGCGCTCCCCGTCGTCGACGAGGGGGTACCGGACCGTCGGGTCCCGGCTGACGGTTCCCAGGACGGTCACGTCGGTACCGGGGGTGAGTCGACGCTCCGTGTACGTCCGCTCACGGTCCGCGTCGAGGCCGAGCCGGTCACAGACGGCCTCGACGGTCGACGCGTGTGTCTCCTCGGGCGTCTGGACGACTGTCACCGGTGAGTGCGCCTCGTTGGGCCCCCAGAGCCGGACGGCGCCGTCGCTCGGTGCCACCACCACGGTGCCGGTGCCGTCGTCGAGCGCGAACCGGGCGTCGACCCGCTCGTAGTGCCGTTCCGCGGTGACCCGCCGGAGCGGGCTCCCGCGCGGCTCCGTCACCCGCAGGGTCGTGACCAGCGCCGGCTCGTCGGACAGCGCCCCCCGAACCTGCCCCTCGTGGACGGTCGCCTCGCCGGTGAGCACGGTCGGTCCCTCTCCGGCGCTCCCGGCGGCCTCGGTACCGCCTGACAGCTCCCGGTACTCGTCGAGGTACCCCAGCGCCAGCGCCGCGCCGAGGCCGCCCATCAGCAACAGGGCCGCCGAGAGCAGGAACCACGCGCGTCCCGGCTCCCCCTCGACGGGCGGGTCACCGACCACGTAGACGACCACGACAACCCCACAGACCAGCAGTATCGGGCTGGTGTCCCACCATCGGACTCCCATTACTCGGCCGGCGTGGCGCAGACTCCGACTGAGACGGAAGTACCGCAACAGGGCCAGTACGAACGCCAGAGCCGGCAGCAACACGACGGCGAGGGCGCCGTAAACGAGCGCGTCGACCGTGGTAATCACGACCTGATACACACGGCCTTGGAGAGTAAAGCTATCTCTCGCTACCGTGTGATACTGTGACCTGCTGTGTGAGCCGTACTCACAGGTTCCGCCACCGTGTTTCGAACCCTCCTGCCGGCGAAATACCGCCAGTCCGCGCGACAGGGTCGCTCCCCGTCGAGCGTCCCCGTTCGCGTGTCGCTGACACGCTCACGTGGAAACACTACCCTTTTGACCCTCCTGTTGATACGATTCTGTATAATGGGCCGACGCAAAAAGATCGTACAAGAATGTGAGACACTGATGAGCGACCCGGAGCACATCCGGAACATCGCCATCGCGGCTCACGTCGACCACGGTAAGACGACGCTGACGGACAACCTGCTCGCTGGGGCAGGCATGATCTCCGACGACACGGCCGGCGAACAGTTGGCCATGGACACGGAGGAAGACGAGCAGGAACGCGGGATCACCATCGACGCGGCCAACGTCTCGATGACCCACGAGTACGAGGACCAGAACCACCTCATCAACCTCATCGACACCCCCGGCCACGTCGACTTCGGCGGCGACGTGACCCGGGCGATGCGTGCCGTCGACGGCGCGCTCGTTGTGGTCGACGCGGTCGAGGGCGCGATGCCCCAGACCGAGACGGTGCTCCGGCAGGCCCTGCGCGAGGGCGTCAAGCCGACGCTGTTCATCAACAAGGTCGACCGCCTCATCTCCGAGCTTCAGGAAGGCCCCGAAGAGATGCAGAACCGACTCCTCAACGTCATCGACGACGTCAACGAGCTCATCCGCGGGATGACCGAGGAGATGGACGACATCGAGGACTGGACGGTCTCCGTCGAGGAAGGCACCGTCGGCTTCGGCTCCGCGCTGTACAAGTGGGGCGTCTCGATGCCGTCGATGCAGCGCACCGGTATCGACTTCGGCGAGATCATGGAGCTCGAACGCGCCGACAAGCGCCAGGAGCTCCACGAGCGCTCCCCGCTGTCGGACGTCGTGCTGGACATGGTGTGTGAGCACTTCCCGAACCCCGTCGACGCCCAGCCGATGCGCGTTCCGCGCATCTGGCGTGGCGACGCCGAGTCCGACCTCGCGGACGACATGCGGCTGGTCAACGAGGACGGCGAAGTCGTCCTGATGGTCACCGACATCGGTGTCGACCCCCACGCCGGCGAGATCGCCGCCGGGCGTGTCTTCTCCGGGACGCTGGAGAAGGGTCAGGAGCTGTACGTCTCCGGGACTGCGGGCAAGAACCGCATCCAGAGCGTCGGCATCTACATGGGTGGCGAGCGCGAGGAAGTGGACCACGTCCCCGCCGGGAACATCGCCGCCGTCACCGGCCTCAAGGACGCCATCGCCGGTTCCACCGTCTCCTCGGTCGAGATGACTCCCTTCGAGTCCATCGAGCACATCTCGGAGCCCGTCATCACGAAGTCCGTCGAGGCACAGAACATGGACGACCTGCCGAACCTCATCAAGACGCTCCAGCAGGTCGCCAAAGAGGACCCGACCATCCAGATCGAGATCAACGAGGACACCGGCGAACACCTCATCTCCGGGCAGGGTGAGCTCCACCTGGAGGTCATCGGTCAGCGTATCGAGCGCAACCAGGGCATCCCGATCAACACCGGTGAGCCGATCGTCGTCTACCGCGAAGCGGTACAGAGTCAGTCCCGCGAGGTCGAGGGCCGCTCGCCGAACAACCACAACCGGTTCTACATCACCGTCGAACCGCTCAGCGAGGACATCGTCGAGACCATCAAGATGGGCGAAGCGTCCATGGACATGCCCGAACTGGAGCGCCGCGAGGCGCTGCAGGAGGCCGGCATGGACAAGGACGACTCCCAGAACATCGAGCACATCCACGGCACGAACATCCTGCTCGACGAGACGAAGGGTATCCAGCACCTCAACGAGACGATGGAGCTCGTCATCGAGGGGCTCGAAGAGGCCCTCGACGACGGCCCGCTGGCCGCCGAGCCGGTGCAGGGGTCGCTCCTGCGCCTCCACGACGCCCGACTCCACGAGGACGCCATCCACCGCGGTCCGGCACAGGTCATCCCCGCCGTTCGGGAGGCCGTCCACAACGCCCTCATCGACGCCGACATCAAGCTGCTGGAGCCGATTCAGCAGGTCCGTATCGACGTGCCCAACGACCACATGGGCGCGGCGTCCGGCGAGATTCAGGGCCGACGTGGCCGCGTCGACGACATGTACCAGGAGGGTGACCTCATGGTCGTCGAGGGCGTCGCGCCCGTCGACGAGATGATCGGCTTCTCCAGCGACATCCGCAGCGCGACCGAGGGTCGCGCCTCCTGGAACACCGAGAACGCCGGCTTCCAGGTCATGGCCGACAACCTCCAGCCGGAGAAGATCACGGAGATCCGAGAGCGCAAGGGCATGAAGACGGAGCTGCCCGCCGCTATCGACTACTTCTAAGCCACCTTTTTCTCGCCCTTCCTCGCGGCGCTTCGCGCCGTGGTCCGAGAGAGCGAAGCTCTCTCGTCATCACGAAAGGCGCTGTGCGCCTTTCGAACGACTGTGAGAGGACTCCTGGAAAACGTGGGCGAAAAAGCGGACACTCGCTTCGCTCGTGTCCGAAGAAACCGCGCCTCGCTTCGCTCGGCGCGGGATGCTCTCTGCTATCCCTTCTGTTCCTGCCAGCGCCGCCAGTAGGCTTAGGCGGCCCGGCGACAAACGCCCTGTATGTCTAGGCGACTCTACCAGCTCGTGGACCTCCTCGTGGCGGCGCTCATCGCCGGCACGTCGACAGTCATCTGGGGGCTGGTCGTCCCGCCCGCGGTCGCGCTGTGGATAGCCACCCTGTTTGCGGCGGTGTACTACTTCTCCCGGAACCCCTGGGGGTCGCCGAAGGGCGCGGCGTACAACGACTGGATAGACGAGCTCTACGAGCGGTATCTCCCGTAGTCGACGGGGTCGCCGGCCTCTCCGTCGGCCGTCCGAAACGGCGGGATTCTTATAGCTACCCGCTTTGAGTCTCCGGTAATGAAACCGAGGACGCGAACGGAGGTGAGCGGGCGATGAGTGACTCGACCGACGAGGTTCGGTCCTACACAGTTCGGCTCGAACTCGTCGACGAGCCGGGGGCGCTGCTGGACGCGCTCGAACCCATCGCCAGTAACGGCGGGAACCTCCTCTCTATCTTCCACGAACGGGGGAACCTGACCCCGCGGGGCCACATCCCCGTGGAGGTCGACCTAGAGGCGACGCCAGAGCGCTTCGAGGGCATCGTGGAGGCGCTGCGGGAGGCCGGCATCAACGTCATTCAGGCCGGCGCGGAGCGGTACAGTGAGGCCATGACAGTCGTCCTCTCGGGCCATCTCATCAACACCGACCTCTCGGACACCGTCTCGCGCATCCAGCAGGCGACCAACGCCACGGTGACGGACCTCTCTCTGTCCGCCCCCGAAGGAACCGAAGACGCCTCCAGTGCGCGCATCCGTCTGGCGACCGAACGGGACGCCGCCGAGGGCGTGATGGACACCGTCCGCGAGGTCGCAGCCGAAAAGGAGCTGCGGGTCATCGAACCGCTCGGTGCCGGGGGTGACCTATGAGACTCGCCGTGCTGGGCGCCGGTGCCGTGGGGTCGTCGGTCGCGGAACTGGCCGCCGACTACGGCCACACCGTCACCGCCTACGCCGACTCCCGGAGCGCCGCTGTCGACTCCGACGGTATCGACGTCGAGGCGGCGTTCGAGCGCAAGGGGACCGACGGCCTCGTCGGCGACGACGACCCGGTGGACGCCGTGAACGGCCCCTACGACGTGCTCGTCGAGGCGACGCCGACGACCCTCGGTGACGCCCAGCCCGGCTTCGGCCACGTCGAGACGGCGCTCCAGCGGGACCGTCACGTCGTGCTCGCGAACAAGGGGCCGGTCGCCGAACGCTACGCCGACGTGCGCGAACTCGAACGCGGGAGCGACGGCTCGGTGCTGTTCGAGGCGACCGTCGGCGGCGCGATGCCGGTGCTTTCCACCATCGACGATTTCGACCCCGAACACATCACCGCGGTTCGGGGCGTGCTCAACGGCACCGCCAACTTCATCCTCTCGCGGATGGGCGCGGAGGGGCTGGGCTACGAACACGTCCTCGCGGAGGCGCAGGACCTCGGCGTCGCCGAGGCCGACCCGACCTTCGACGTGGACGGCACCGACGCCGCGCTGAAAGGCGTCATCGTCGCGAACGTGCTCGCCGACGACGGGACCGAGTACACGCTCGACGACGCCGAGGTCGAAGGCATTCAGGATATCGAGGGCAGCGCCCTCGAACTGGCCGCCGAGGACGGGCGGACCGTCCGTCTCATCGCCGAGGTCGTCGAGGGCGAGGTCCGCGTCGGCCCGCGTCTCGTCCCCGAACACGCGCCGCTGGCTCCCACTGGTACGCGAAACATCGTCCAGCTGGAGACCGAACACGCCGGACGGCTCAACATCTCCGGCCGCGGTGCGGGCGGCCCGGAGACCGCCAGCGCGGTGCTCGCCGACGTCGGCCGGCTAGAGTAGGCGCCGTCTACCCGTCGGACCCCATGCGCGTCACACTCTCTCAAATCGCCAGACGGCGACGCTATGCGTGGCGAGGACTTTCGAAATCGTTTTATGAACCACCGGCTAAAGACTCCGATACAGCGCCTCTGCGCGTGAGAAACAACATGAGCGACGAACAACACCAGAACCTGGCCATTATCGGCCACGTCGACCACGGTAAGAGCACGCTCGTCGGCCGACTCCTGTACGAGACAGGGTCGGTCCCCGAGCACGTCATCGAACAGCACAAGGAAGAGGCCGAGGAGAAAGGCAAGGGCGGATTCGAGTTCGCCTACGTCATGGACAACCTCGCCGAAGAGCGAGAGCGCGGTGTCACCATCGACATCGCCCACCAGGAGTTCAGCACGGACACCTACGACTTCACCATCGTCGACTGTCCCGGCCACCGCGACTTCGTGAAGAACATGATCACGGGCGCGAGCCAGGCCGACAACGCTGTCCTCGTCGTCGCCGCCGACGACGGTGTCCAGCCACAGACCCAGGAGCACGTCTTCCTGGCCCGCACCCTGGGCATCGGCGAACTCATCGTCGCCGTCAACAAGATGGACCTCGTCGACTACGCCGAGGGCGACTACAAGGAGACCGTCGAAGAGGTCAAGGACCTCCTCAACCAGGTCCGCTTCGACACCGACGACGCCGAGTTCATCCCGATCTCCGCGTTCGAGGGCGACAACATCGCCGAAGAGTCCGACAACACGGGCTGGTACGACGGCGAAATCCTGCTCGAAGCCCTCAACAACCTGCCGGCTCCGGAGCCGCCGACGGACGCGCCGCTCCGACTGCCGATTCAGGACGTCTACACCATCTCCGGCATCGGTACGGTCCCCGTAGGCCGCGTCGAGACGGGTATCCTCAACACCGGCGACAACGTCAGCTTCCAGCCGTCTGACGTCGCCGGCGAGGTCAAGACCGTCGAGATGCACCACGAGGAAGTCCCCAAGGCCGAGCCCGGTGACAACGTCGGGTTCAACGTCCGCGGCGTCGGCAAGGACGACATCCGCCGCGGTGACGTCTGTGGCCCCGCCGACGACCCGCCGTCGGTCGCCGAGACCTTCCAGGCCCAGATCGTCGTGATGCAGCACCCATCCGTCATCACGGAGGGGTACACGCCGGTCTTCCACGCTCACACCGCACAGGTCGCCTGTACGGTCGAGTCGCTGGACAAGAAGATCGACCCGTCCTCCGGCGAGGTCGCCGAGGAGAACCCCGACTTCATCCAGAACGGGGACGCTGCCGTCGTGACGGTCCGACCCCAGAAACCGCTCAGCATCGAGCCGTCCTCCGAGATTCCGGAGCTCGGTTCGTTCGCTATCCGCGACATGGGTCAGACCATCGCCGCTGGCAAAGTCCTCAGCGTCAACGAGCGATAACACATGTCCCAGCAGGCACGCGTTCGGCTCGCGGGCACGAGTCCCGAGGACCTGGACAACATCTGCGCCGACGTGCGGGAGATCGCCGAGAAGACGGGGGTCGAGCTGTCGGGCCCCGTCCCGCTCCCCACCAAGACGCTCGAAGTCCCCACCCGCAAGTCCCCCGACGGTGAGGGGACCGCGACGTGGGAACACTGGGAGATGCGCGTCCACAAGCGCCTCATCGATATCGATGCCGACGAACGGGCCCTGCGCCAGCTGATGCGCATCCAGGTGCCCAACGACGTCTCCATCGAGATCGTCCTCGAGGACTGAGCGAACCCGCCGGTTCGCGACGGCCGGAAGGCCAAGGTCTTTCGGAACTGCACAGCGGGCTGTGACACGGCGGCCGTGTCACCGCTCTGGCCCGCCCAACGTGGCCGGGACACACTCCACACACCGTGTGCATCGCTATCGAAAATCGCCCTCACGCGCAGGGTTTTTATCACCCCGCGTTCGAGAGGCACGTGCGGGCTCGTAGATCAGTGGCAGATCGCTTCCTTCGCAAGGAAGAGGCCCCGGGTTCAAATCCCGGCGAGTCCATGTTCGGCTTCTTCCGCTTCTCGGGTCTTCTAACACCGCCTAGTCGAACCTATGATGAACTCTCCTGGCATTCGTTATGATTCGTGTCGGAGACGCTGCTGGCTCGATTCGTACCCGGTACTCCGTTGCTGTCGGAGATAATCAATCGGACATTTCGTTCGGCAGTCTCAACAGTACAGTGGCCCGTTTGAGTTAGAACCATGGCTGCAGCAAGATTTAGGTATATACGAGAGTAAAGCACTCGTATATGTCCGATGCAGATACGGCCACCGGAGACGACGGCCCGGAGATGGTCCAAATCAACCTCCGGCTCAGCAAAGCGTTCCTCGACGATATCGACAGCACGTGGCGAGAACAGGGCTTCAATTCTCGAAGCGAATTTCTCCGGTATGCGGCGCGAGACGCAGTGAAGCATCCCGAGTTCTCCCGAGAGGGCTGGAAGCAGGTCGCGGCGAGCGAGCACGACCTTCGCTCGGGTGATGCCGAACTCGTGTCGCGTGAAGAAGTCGTCGAGATGATGGGCCGAGACGAGGATGCCGAGTGAGGATGACTGGACGTGGAAATTCACGCCACAGGCCGTGGACCAGTTCGACTCGCTAGATCCACATATCCAAGACCGCATTGTATCCAAACTGGACGAGGTGGTCGAGTCTGAGTGGCGCGACCCGGATGAGTTCTTGGAACCGCTCACTGGCGGGCCGTTCTCGAAACTCCGTGTCGGGCAGTATCGACTCGCCTGCACGCTTGACCGGAGTGGGTCGGTACTAGAAGTTCACCGTATCGAACAGCGAAGCGGGGCCTACACTGCTGACGACGACTGATTAGTTCGGTTTTATAATCACAAGACAGCATCGGGATTCATACGATTCTTTGACGCGGCGTGATTGAACCCCGGCGAGTCCACGTACGGCTCTTTCAACTTCTCAGACAATTTATCGGCATTTCAAGACATTCAGGATGGACTCTGCTGGAGTTCGTCATAATTCGTGTCGGGGTCATCGCTGGCTCGGATTCGCGTTCCCCGACTCGGAGACACACGAGATAATCAATCAGTCATTGCACCGAAATCGCCCGTCTCGTGATGCCGCCGCGCGTATCAGGTCTTACGTGGCTTCGGTAATATAATTAGAATGACGGGTTTTCCAGACGGTGCTGAATATACGGCGCGTACGCAGCACGTCGCATATCAAGAACCCTGCCCATGATAGCAATGGTCCGCGAAGACACCGAGCGTGTCGATTACCACTCCAGATTCCCGCCGAAACCGTACGAGAACTCTTCTGCGGAGGTCGACTCCTCGATTTCGTGAGGGAGAACGTACTCGTTGACTGTGTCACCCGGGACGGAAACCGCCCGTCGTTCCTCGTACGTTGTACCGTCGTTCACTTCGAGGGTTGAGACGAGTGTTGCTGTGCGACGTTCTGGTGCCGAGTTCTGCACCCAATACTCCAGCGCCACGACGTGTTCCTCTGGATCGAGGTCTCCCCCAGAGCGGGTGATGAAAAGCTGTTCGATGTTGGTTTCAGCAGCACTGTCGGATTCGCTGACGGGAACTGACGCCTCCGGTTCGAGTAGCTCCGCATCCTGTTCAGGCTCGGCTGTCTCAGTCTGAGGTTCCGCGTTTCCGTCGTCTCCGAGATCGTCTGACCCGAGACATCCTGCGAACGCAGTTGCAATTGTGAGACCGCCTGTGCCTGCCACGGTGATGAATTTGCGCCTCTCCATGCAGTGACTATCATACCACAACCAGTTCTCAAAAATATTTTTCTGGATTCTGTAGAATTAAATAACTAATCGGCACTAAATCTGCGCTCAACATATTGCACGCGTTTTCTGCCCGGTGATCGATCGGTTGAGTCAGGCCGTGCAAGATGTAGGGTGCGTCTCTCGCAAGGGATGGGCTCTTGCTCGCTACTGAAATCGCTCGGCACAGAGGATGAGTTTCCCAGAAGAGTCCGTTCGATTTGGCATGGATGAGCCAAACAGGCGATAGGTACGTTGCATGCCTATTAGGCTGGGTGTGCTTTACTATCGCCACGAGTGTGGAGCCAGAGTGTTAGCGTCCCAGTTATCACGACCATGCCTGCATTTACGACGAGTAAGAGTAGACCGCCACTGGCTTTAGCAGGCGCTCGTGACAGTAATGTTATTCCCCCAGCAGCTGCGGCCGGGACGAGTGCGAGGGCAGCGACGACGCCGACCAGAGTCTCTGTCCGATCTTCGTCGGTCGCTATCCCCGCCGCGATACCCGCCGCGGCAGCAGCAAGAACGCTGTACCAGCCGGCCGTAATGCGTTCCTCAAGTAGTGGTTTCTCGATGAGGTTCTCCGCAGCTGGGAGAACTCCTGTCATGTTCAGTATCACCGTCGTTACCATCGCCCCAGCAGTCGCAGCCAAAAGACCGCCGACACCGACCAAGGCCCCGAATCCAGCTCGCTTCAACCGGTTGGCAGCGATGCCAGCGGAAACGAGTTCCAATGGCGTCAATGCCGGGGCAATGACCATCGCGCCGATGAGGATTGGAATCGAGTTGGTTAGGAGAGCCACGCCAGCAAGCACACCGGACATCGTCATCAAAACAAGATATGACGTATCGAGCCCGACCTGTTCGTAGAGGTTCTCGCACTTTTCGCTAAGTGAGACTTGGGCACACACATCGAAGAAACAGGGGCGTGTCAGTTGAATCAATTGCGACTATGCGAGAGGGTCTATCGATGGTAGACTCGACGCAACGCGTCAGCAGTTGCCGTCCCCGAGGTACGGATATACTTCTGCGCGGTTGCCAGATCACTCCAGCCCACAGTGCCTGTAGCGGTACGGGGGCGACACCGGTGTACGCGTGATAACTGGCCGCTGTGGCTCGCAGCCAGTGTGGATAGACGTGACCCGAGAGGCCGGCTTCATTTGCTGCAGCTTGCACTCTTCTGTTGACCGTTGACCGTGAGCGGGGGAACCCATCGTACCGAGCAGCGAAGCGTTCGACACACAGCTCCAGACGGAGCGAGAGGGATTCCACCGAAATTGTCAACCGATGGTCGAGTGGAAACGGGTAAAACAGGACCTCCGAGAGGCGGGTATGCCAGTTTTGAGTTCGACAGCGGAAAGACCGCTATACCGGAACTGCGGGGAGAGTTGGTAGTCGGTGAAGTTACCCATGACGAACAATCGAACCATGAGAATCAGTCGCTCTGGCAGCGAATTGTTGGCTCTTTCCCGGGTAGCGGGGCCCTTGCATGTGCTGGCCCGGATGACGTTCCTGAAGACATCCATACTATCGCTGACCGATACGATTTGAACGTCGTCATTGTTGGTGTCTCTTCGGGATACATGCGTGTCGCGCTCTGTGAACCGTCAGAGCACCACTCATCCAGCTGACGTTGCGTTCGACCTTTCGATAGCGGGCTTCGTCAGTGACGACGTGGGGCAAACTGTGCTGGATTGCTGACTCCACCCTCTGTATTCAGCAGCCGATATATGTCACGTTTTGAGGGCTAGCCCGACAGTCCTGGTCCAGCGCTCAAATTTGCTGATTGCTTCGAGGTGTCTGCTTTCGATATTGGTTCCGCACGTCCGACAGCAATGCAACTGATTTTCGGAACACCCTTGCAGTAGTGGTTAATGCGAACTCCAGCAGCGCCAGTGGTCTCATCTTTCCTGACTGGCTGAATAATCACCAGACTGCAGAGGGATTAGTACGATTCTTTCACGCGGCGTGGCGAAACCCCGGCGAGTCCATTTCCCTCGTTCTTCGCTGCGCTCGAACTCGGTCAGCGGACTCGCCGAACATCGCAAACCCGGCGAGACAATGGCGGATTGCTGACGCTTTTCCGTGCTTGCCGTTGTATTTTCGAATCCACCGGTGTTCACCAGCACTTTGACTACCTCCATACCGGAAAACGTTCGCCGCCCCATCTACTGCATGAAGTCCGGGAGCTCTTTCTCGCCAGTCGAGTTGTCCGCTGGGTCGATACCCAACTCACGGAGTTCCTCGTCGGTCGGCTCGTGGCCGATGTCGCCCTTGTGCAGTGCGACGGCCTCGTCAAGCATCTCCAGCGCTTCTTCGCGAGTGTCGCCCTGCGTAGTGACGCCGGTTTCGACGTCGGTGATGACCCATCCGTCGCCCTCACGCCACAGGCGAATCTCGTCCTCGGACTCGCTATCCCGAGTGGAACTCGCCATATACCATCTGCTTTGGCGACAAGGCGAATGAACCTTCGGCAGCGACCCCGGTCGTCACACCACCTCAGTCGCTCCGGCGATTTCCCTATGAACGGTGTCGAGATCCCCTCGGACGTTCGTTCTTGCCGAGTCCATCCCGGCCTATCCTGGGTATCAGGTCTTCTAACGCCGAATAATCGCACCCGTCATGAACTCTCCTGGAGTTCGTGGTGATTCGTGTCGGAGACCGCCCGATTCGTGTTCCGTGACTCGGATACGACGATCAATCGGTCGTTGCCCCGATTTGAATCGTGACGTACCCCATCATATCGGGTGGTTGTGGCTCTGTGAAGCCAGTACCGATGATAGATTTCCTATGCGCTACTGACCGGAGTGCGCGTACTCAGCACGGATGTTTGCGGAACACGAGGTCAGCCGAGCCGCTTAGTACAAGACAACATCGAAGAGGTGTAACCGCGTTCGGTGGAGAGAGCATCGTACTGTTCGGCGGCGACGGCTGACCACGGCCTCCCGCCGACGACCCTTCTATGCAGGCCGGACGGAGGTACGATATCGCGGCTCGGCGTTCTCAATATTTATTATTGCGGTGATATCTATTTCCGTATCGTCGCTGTTTCTGCGCGCACAGGCTTGTGATATAATGCCCTCATATAAAACGCTCTACAAGACTCTCCGAAGTACTGAGTTCGGCTGCATCTCACCAGGATTTCACGAAACGACTGATGTCTATGAACGTGTCCAAGCTGAGTATCCCGACTTATGCGACGATAGTATTCGGTGTGACGAGGTTTGTGGAAACGGCTCAAACCAACCTGAATGGAAACACCGAGTTGACACTGTTCAACAAGACCTTCTCAAGAAGTCCAAATCACGGGTGCAGAAGCTGTCTGACGGGTGGTTTTACGCACCGCATAATACACCAGTCGAGTCTGCCCCGGACACCGCGTCTGGGCTAGAAGTCGGCCGGAAATACAATCGGTGGGAACTGCACGACGATTTCGGTGGACAGCGGTACAGCGGCATTGCGACCCCGGCAGATCACCCACTAGTATTCATATTCACCGGAGACGCCGGTGAAGCCTACGGATACGAAGACGAGTTCTTGCCCGACGACACCTTTCTGTACACTGGTGAAGGTGTTGAGGGCGACATGGCAATGGAGGGGGGTAACGCCGCTATCCGGCACCATCAAAAAGCCAATGAAGAACTTCATGTGTTCGAGAACACGGAATATCCCTGGATTGTGACCTACGTCGGCCAGTTCAGCTATGCCGGGCACCAATCCGATACACTCCCGGATAAGAACGACAACTATCGCGAGGCGATTCGATTTCGGCTAGAGCCCATCGGTGGGACGGAGATCGAAATCGAGGACGGAAGCCCTGGGAGCTTATCGGATGCGGAGCTCTTCGAGAAAGCCAAAGCAAGCTCGCCTACAGATCCCGACCCAGCTTCGACGACTGGCACGGGTAGATCGGGCAGTGGCAGTTCGTACTCACGTTCAGATGTCGTGAAGGAGTTCGCCCTGCGCGATGCTGACGGTGTTTGTCAGGGATGTGGTGAGGCCGCCCCGTTCGAAGATGCACAGGGTGAGCCGTTCCTCGAAGTCCACCATCTGCATCGACGGAGCGACGGCGGGCCGGACGACCCCGAGAACGTGATTGCGGTCTGTCCGAACTGTCACCGTCGCGTTCACTACGGCGCCGCCGGCGATGCGTTCAATCGGGAACTGATTGCGACGGCGAAACACCGGAACGAATCGTTTCGGTAGGTCTCAGGTCGAACGTCCCGCCGGCCACGGCTGCCCGCTCACGTCCAGTTCGCCGGCCAGATACCGCCGCCCGGCGCCGGTAATCTCGTAGTGTAGCAACGCCTGTGACACCGGCGCGACCAGCCCGGCCTCCCCCAGCAGTGCACACCGTTCCCGCACCCGGCCGACGGACGCCCGCAGCGACACCCGGCGAGCAATCGAACGCGGCGTCGCCCGCTCGGTCGCCAGCAGTTCCAGCACCCGCTCGTCGAGGGGCGTCATCCACTCAGCGGGCCGGCGGGCCATCGCCACCTCCGTCAGCCGTCGACGCCGGGACTGTCGGGCTCGCCGGACGCGGTGTCGGTGTCACCATCGCCGATAAACCGGCCTTGTTCGGCATCGTATTTACCGTTGAGGTAGGCCGTCCCCTCGTCGGTCAGCACGTAGACGCCGTTGGCCAGCGGCTGGAGGAGGCCGTGGTCAGCGAGTTTCGTCAGCCGCCGGGAGACCGACGACTTCGAGACGTGTATCTCCGCGCGCGCTGCCAGCTCCGTGGGGGAGCCGCTGCCTTCCTCGCGGATGACCTCCAGAATGCGGTCGTCCCAGATGGTCATCCACGACCCGGACTGTCTCATCGGTCTCGGCTACGGAACACGGTGTTGTGGGTGCTGGTAATGTTCCGCTTAAACCACGCTGTCCCGTAAACAATATTTCGTTGCATTTTTACAACAGCGGTGTGTCGGAACGGGTGCGGGGTGCCACCGATGGCACCCCGTTTGGTCCTATGGGGAGGGCTGTCAGAACACCGCGACACGGGAGTCGTCAGGACACCGCGACACGGGGCTGTCGGAGGCTGCACACTTTTCCCCGTGTCGCGTGAACGCTCGCCTATGCTAGACTCGTGGAACGTTCTTCTACCGAAAGAAATCGACCCGTCGGGCCCCGAATCCATCTCGGACTTCGCCGACTGTACCGGGATGAACGAGTACGAGAGCTACGACGAGGCCCTCGACGATATCGGCCGCTACGACGCCGTCATCGTTCGCGTCGCGCCGCTCGACGCCGGGGTCATAGAGCGGGCGGACAGGCTGGCGGTCATCGCCAAGCACGGCGCGGGGCTCGACAACGTCGACATCGAGGCGGCCTCCGAGCGGGACATCGTCGTCTGCAACACGCCGGGTGCCAACGCCCAGTCCGTCGCGGAACACGCCATCGCGCTGCTCTTTGGCGTCCGTCGGCATCTCCACACGGCCGACAGACACGTCCGGGCCGGCGAGTGGGAGCGGGGGGCGTTCTCGGGGCGCGAACTCACCGACGATACGCTGGGGGTGTACGGGTTCGGGAACATCGCGCGCAGGGCGACGACGCTCGCGCTCGGCATGGGGATGGACGTCGTGGCGTACGACCCTCGAAAGCCCGACGACGCGTTTCCGGAGGGGGTCAGACGCGCGGAATCGTTCAGCCAGCTGTTCGAGTGGTCGGACGCGGTGAGCGTCCACGTCCCGCTGACGGACCACACCCGCCACTCCATCTCGACGGCGGAGCTGTCGGCGCTGGGCGAGCACGGCGTCGTCATCAACACCGCCCGTGGAGCGGTCGTCGACGAGTCGGCGCTGCTCACCGCGCTCGACGACGACAGGGTCGGCGGGGCGGCGCTGGACACCTTCGAGTCGGAGCCCCCGGGCGAGGACCACCCGCTGTACGACCGCGACGACGTGTTGCTGACACCGCACGTCGCCGGCGTGACCAAACAGGCGCTGGCCCGCATGAGCCGGCAGGCGGCGGCGAACGTCCGGACGGTGTACGAGGGCGGGATACCGGAGTCGACGCGGAACCGCGAGGCAATCTCCTGGGAGGGCGACGAATGAGGTCCGAGAACGGTCTCCGGCGGGCGCTGGAAGCCGGGGAGACGGTGTTCGGGGCGAGCGCCGAGACGTTCTCGCCGACGGTCATCGAGACGTTCGGTGCCATCGGCCTGGACTTCGTCTGGCTGGACTTCGAGCACGCCGGCCCGAGCCCCTACGACAGCACCGCGCTCGAAGAGCTGACACGGGCTGCCGAGGCCGGCGACGTCGAACTGCTCGTCCGCCTCCCCAAACCCGAGCCGGCGCTCATCAGGAAGGTACTCGACGCCGGTGTCCGGAGTATCCTGCTCCCGCGCATCGAGACGGCCGAGGAGCTCGAAGCGGCGGTGAAGGCGGCCCACTTCGCGTACGACGGTGACGTGGGCGACCGGGGCGTCGGTGTCGGCCGCTCGGGCAACTGGGCGGGCTACGTCGACAGCTACGTCGGCGGCGAGGACGGCGAGGTGCTCGTCGGGACGATGATAGAGAACGCCACCGCCGTCGAGAACATCGAGGAGATCCTCGCCGTTCCGCAGCTGGGTTTCGCCTTCGTCGGGCCGGCCGACCTCTCGATGTCGCTGTCGGACGGCGACCCGCTGGAGAAGAACGCCGAGGCCGTGTCGGCGGCTATCGACCGAACGCTAGCGGCCTGTCTCGACGCCGGGGTCCCCATCGGCCGCATTCGCAACGACGCGGCCGACGCGGCGGCGGCCGTCGACGCGGGCTACCAGCTCGTCCGTATCGGGGGGGACACGGCCTCGGCGCGCGAGGTACTCGGGGCGCGACTCGACGAGCTACGGGACTGAGTCGGCGAGAGGGCGACTCCTGTCGGGCTGTGCCGACGAAAAAACCGGCTGTGTCAGACTACTGGCGGTCAGATTCCGGATTGTGCTTGCGGCGGTAGGTACCGACCATCTTCCAGATAGTGTCGTCGATTCGCTCACCGTTTGCTTCGTCTTCGAGCTGTCGGTACAGGTTCTCCGAGACTTCGATACGAGGCATCACCAGTGTCTACTGACCGGGAGTAAATAAAATCTATCTGACACGGAATCGAGTAAATGCTTTCAGTCGGGCGGTTAGCGCGGTCCGACCGGGCGCGTGTCGAGACGGCGTCGCCACTCGCGGTATCGGGACCGACGAGTGTGGCGTCCCGTCAGTAACCGTTTGGCCGTTCCTGCGAGGGACGGTGCGGTGTGCCACTCGACATATCTGCGATACACTCCCGACAGAACTGGTACCCCTGCTGATTGCGCGCGCCACAGTGGGCACAGGTGACGGTTCCCGCCTCCTCGTCGCTGGTGACCGGCATCGTCGCCTCGGGGTCGGACTGTGCGGCGCCGCTGGTGGGCTCGCCCTGCCGCCGGTAGGCGTACAGCATGGTCAGGATGTGGACACCGACCAGCAGGGCGATGGCACCGTACAGCCATTCACTCCCGAGCATAGATGACGGTACGGTGACGCGACACTTGAGGGTTGTGCATAGTTGACATGGGTGGGGTTGTGGGTACCCGTTCGCGTTCCCCTCGACCCGTCGCGAGCCTTCAAGTGCGGTGGCGGGACCACCCCTTCGACATGGGGCAGCGTACGCTCGTGGTCGTCCCGCGGCCCGACGGCAAATTCGACTGTCGGTACGCCCACTGGGGGGTGACGGCGGACCCGCTCGCCCAGTCCAGACCCCTCGGTCGAGCGTGGTCGCCAGCGGCCGTTCTGGGCGAACTCGACGCCGGCTACGACCGGCTCCTCCGCTGTGGAGCGGTCCCTCGCTGGTACTGCGTCTGCTGGCTCGACCCGACGCTGTCCGACCCGGGGGACGTGGCGCTGGCGCGGACGGACGACCCCGACGGGCTACGCGCCCGCTGGACAGCGGCGAAGAGTCGCGCCGTCGACGCGGTCGCTGACGGGCTGGCGCCCGCGGCCGCCCGCGCGGGACTCCTGCTCGGGCTGGCCCGGCAGGCCGACGCCCTCTACCGGTCGGACGACGCGTCATTTTTACGCGACGACCGCTAATCGACAGCCGTGACCGCCGACAGCGCCGTCGAGACGCTCTCGTACCCCGAGGCCGACACTGTCAGCGACCTCGTCGCCCGCGCCATCGACCGGGGCGCGATGGTGACGCTGTTCGGTCGCTGTACCGTCGAGTACGACGGCCGCGCGGCGAGCTCGCTCGGCCCCGGCGACCGCCACGTGACGCTGAAACCGGACGGGGCGGCACTGGTCCACACCGACGAGGGCCAGCAGCCGGTCAACTGGCAGCCCCCCGGCTGTGACCACGCGGTCGCCGTCACCGACGGCGCGCTGGAAGTCCACTCCGAACGGTCGAACCCGGCCGAGACGCTCGACGTCACGTTCGAGACGGTGGCCCACGCCGCGGCGTTCGACGTGAGCGACCCCGAGGAGCTGGCCGTCACCGGGACGGAGGCCGACCTCAAGGACCGTATCCTGGCGGAGCCAGACCTCGTCGAAGCCGGGTTCACGCCGCTTGCGACCGAGCGCGAGACGCCCGCCGGCGCGGTCGACATCTACGGCGAGGACGCGACGGGTCGGACCGTCGTCGTCGAGCTCAAGCGCCGCCGCGTCGGTCCGGACGCGGTCGGACAGCTCGACCGCTACGTCGGCGCTCTGGAACGTGACCTACACGCACAGACGGAGGTCCGGGGGATTCTGGTCGCCCCGTCGGTGACCGACCGGGCGCGCCAGCTCCTCGCGAAGAAGGGACTGGAGTTCGTCTCGCTCGAACCGACTCAGTAGACCGCTATCTCCGACTCGGTCACGACCACCTCACAGCCACAGTACCGAAAGGTGACGTGGCGGGCCGACTCGCCGTCCACTATCGCTTCGAGTGCCTCCGGATCGACGACCTTGCCGAGCGGTTTGAGCGCCTGTGGCTCCTCGTTTTCGACGGCTGCCACGGCACGGACAACGGCCATCGTGACCGAGCCGCCTTTCGGTGCCGCCGTCACGACCGGCGTCCCAGTCGTGCTGTCTCCTGTACAGTTCATATCGTAGTTGTATGCATTTTAATATAAAAACTGTGCCCCCTTACTTGTTAGTTGAGGATAACTTCTACTCCACCCGGTCGGCGAGGTCGGCCAGCGCGTTGAGCGCTTCGAGCGGTGTCATCGTCGCCACATCCACGTTACGGAGGCGGGTTTCGATGTCGTCACTCGTGTCGGCGTGGCCGTTCGCCGACGGCGAATCAGCGTCCGCGCGCCGACTGGCGGGCGTTCCGCCCGGCTCGTCGGCCAGTCGCTCGCGGGCGTGGTCGACGACGGTGTCCGGCACACCGGCCATAGCCGCCACCTCGACGCCGTAGGACGCGGCGGCCGGTCCGGCGGCCAGCTCGTGGTCGAAGACGACGGCCCCGTCTTCGCGGCTGGTCTCGAAGTGGCGGTTGGCCACGCCGGCCAGCTCGTCGGCCGCCGCCGTCAGGTCGTGGTGGTGGGTCGCAAACAGCGTGTAGGCCCCGACCTCGTCGTGGAGATACTCGGTGACGGCGCGGGCGATCGCCAGCCCGTCCGCCGTCGAGGTCCCCCGGCCGACCTCGTCGAGCAGGACCAGCGACTCGTCGGTCGCCGCCGTCAGAATCGTCGCCAGCTCGGTCATCTCTATCATGAACGTCGAGCGCCCGCCGGCGATGTCGTCGCTGGCGCCGACGCGGGTGAACACGCGGTCCAGAATCGGCAGGTCGGCCGACGCCGCGGGGACGAAACTGCCGGTCTGGGCGAGCACGCAACAGAGTGCGACCTGACGCATGTACGTCGACTTCCCGCTCATGTTGGGGCCGGTGAGGACGACAAAGCGGTGGTCGTCCCCGCCCAGACGGGTGTCGTTGGGCACGAACGACTCCTCGGCCCGCTCGACGACGGGGTGTCGACCGGCCTCGATATCGATGCCGTCGGCGCCCACGGTCGGCCGGCAGTAGCCGTGCGTCGCGGCGACCTCGCCGAAGGCGACGAGCACGTCCAGGCGCGCCAACCGGTCGGCGAGCGCCTGCACGCGCTCGGCCTCGCTCGCGACGGCGTCGCGCACGCCGCAAAACAGGTCGTACTCCAGCTCGTCGGCCGCCGCCTCGGCCCGGAGTATCCGCTCTTCGCGCTCCTTGAGCTCGGGGGTGTAGTACCGCTCGCTGTTTTTCAGCGTCTGGCGGCGCTGGTAGTCCTCGGGCACCGAATCGAGGTTGGCGTTGGTGACCTCGATGTAGTAGCCGTGTACCGCGGTGTGGCCCACCTTCAGCGAGTCGATGCCGGTGCGTTCGCGCTCGCTCGCTTCGAGGTCGTCTATCCACTGCTTGCCCGACCGCTCCGTCGAGCGCAGGTCGTCTAGCTCCGCGTCGTACCCCTCGCGGATGACCCCGCCCTCGGTTATCTGCTGGGGCGGGTCGGACCGGACGGCGGCCTCGATTTCCTCGCGGGTCTCGGACAGCGGGTCGAGCGTCGACTCTAAGTCCGCGAGCAGTCGCGATTCGGCGTCGGCGAGTTCCGCCCGTATCTCGGGCACTACCGACAGGGTCGCGGCGAGCGAGCGCAGGTCCCGCGCGTCCGCCCGGCCGCGGGAGACCCGCGAGATGAGCCGCTCGATGTCGTACACCTGGCTCAGGAGGTCGTGCAGCCGCTCGCGGGTCCCGGGGCGTCGCTTCAGTTCGCCGACGGCCTCGTGGCGGGCCGCGATGCCGTCCCCGTCCAGCAGCGGTCGCCGGAGCCAGTCGGTCAGCTTCCGACGCCCGAGCGCACACGCCGTCTCGTCCAGCGTGTCCACCACGGTGAGATTCGCGGTCCCGCGGACCGACCGCCGGTCGAACAGTTCGAGGCTCTCGACGGCCACCGCGTCGAGCAGCATGTACTCCCGCGGGTCGTATCGGGTGAGGTGGTTGAGGTAGTCCAGGGTGCCCTCGGGGTCGACGTCGGGGTCGACCGGCTCCCCGTCCGGCCCGACCGCCCCCGCCTTCCCGCGGGTGTACTCGGCGTAGGCGAGCAGGGCGCCACAGGCCCGCAGCTCGGTCTCGCCGGCCAGCAGCCGGTCGGGCGGCCCGAAGTACCGCTCGACGCGCCGCTCGGCCCGCTCACGGCCGAAGGCGTCGGCGTCGTACTCGGTGACGAGACAGCCGCCACCGAACACCCCCTCGTCTACGTCGACCTCGGGTCCGACGATGGCCTCCGCGGGCCCGAAGCGGGAGAGCTCGTCGGCGACGGCCGTCTCGCTTCCCACGCTGGTCGCGTAACACTCGCCGGTCGAGATGTCGACCAGCGCCAGCCCGTACTCCTCGCCGGCCGACAGCGCGGCGACGTAGTTGCTGTCGGCCCCGTCCAGCAGCTCCGCCTCGGTCAGCGTCCCCGGCGTCACCACGCGGGTGACGGCCCGTTCGACGACGCCGCTGACCTCGTCGGGGTCCTCGACCTGGTCGGCGATGGCGACCCGGTAGCCCGCCTCCAGCAGCGTCTCGATGTAGGACTCGGCGTTGTCGATGGGGACGCCCGCCATCGCGTACTCCCCCGTCGAGTCGCTGCGCTGGGTCAGCGTTATCTCACAGAGCCTGGCGACCCGCTCGGCGGCCTCGCAGAAGGCCTCGTAGAAGTCCCCCACCTGAAACAGTACCAGCGCCTCGTCGTACTGCGAACAGAGCTCGAAGTACTGGGCCATCATCGGCGTCAGCTCGTCGTCGAGCTCGGCCATCTTCGCCGGCGGTCCGAGCGCTGCGTCCATACCCGACCTGCCGGGACCGGCGCAAAAATATGCCACGGTCGATGGCACGACCTACAGCGTTTTGCCCGTCTGGACTGTACAGTCGCTATGGCGACATCGGACCGGGTAGTCACGGTGCAGGGCCGCGAGCAACTGGACGCCCTCCTCGCGGACTACGACCGCGTCCTGGTGATGGTCCGGACTGCCGGCTGTACCATCTGTCAGTCCATGGCACCGATTCTCGACACCGTCGCCCGTGCGACGGACGCGGCCGTCGTCGAGTTCAACCCCCGCGAAGACCTCGACGCCGTGGCCGACCTCGGCGTGCGCAGCGTCCCCACGTTCCTGCTGTTCGTCGACGGCGACGAGGTCGACCGCCGGGCCGACGGCTTCGTCCCGACCGCGGAGCTCGTCGCGTTCGTCGACGGCCCCTGAGCCCGTCTCACATAGATGGGCAAACGTTTTGATCGTGTTCGTCGGAGATAACGGTTGATGTCCCTCCAGATTGGTCCCGCTCTCCGTTCGGGTGCCGACAACCTGTTCAGCCGTACCGGCGCGATACTGTTGGCCGCGTACATCGCAGTGACGGCCGCGCTCCTGCCGCTCAGCAACACGATGCTCGCGCGCCTCTACGAAGACGCCGGTCTCACCGCGGCTACCGACGCGATTCCGCTGGTCCTCGACGTCCCGCTCGCGGTCGCCGCCGGCGGCTATCTGGTCGGCGCGCTCGCCGGCGCGTATCTCTCCATCGTCGCCATGCGGACGTTCGTCGCCGGTACCGGCGCTGCCTTCCCCGACGGCGCCCTGAGCCGGAACGTCCCGCTCGCCATGGCCAACGCCGTCGCCGGCGGTATCGTCTACAGCCTGCTCATCTTCCTGGGGTCGGTCGCGCTTGTCGTCCCCGGAATCATCGCCTACGTCGCGTTCCTGTTCATGCTCCCGTACGTCGCCGTCGAGGACCGGAACTTCGTCGACGCGCTCCGGTCGAGCTATCGCCTCAGCAAGGGCAACTGGCTCTCCCTGTTCGTCCTCGTCCTCATCGTCGTCTCCGTCGCCGGATTCCTCGGCGGCGTCGGCGGCCTGTTCTCGGCGCTCCTCCTGCCGCCGGCCGCCGGTCAGCTCGCCCTCGTGGTCGTGACTTCGCCGCTCTCGTTGCTCTCACTCGCCGTCGTCGCTGCGGCGTTCGACCAGCTGCGCGAGGCGGCTGACAGCGACGACCGCTCCGGCTCGACGTCGGCCGCCGAGACGCCTTCGACGCCGGTTTAATCACTCACCGGTCAGTCGGACGGTGACGACCGGCACCGGCGACCGGCGGACGACCTTCTCCGCGACGCTGCCGATGAGATAGTGGTCCAGCCCGGTCCGGCCGTGGGTGCCCATCACGACCATGTCCATCCCCTCCGACTCGACGTAGTCGAGAATCGCCGTCTTGGGGACGCCGTCGACGACTGCCGTCTCGACGGGCAGTGACTGCGACAGCGCCGCGAGCGTCGTCTCGACGGCGTGTTCGGCACGCTCCCTCTCGGCTTCCTTCCAGGCTTCCGCCGAGAGCCCGCTCGTCGGGCTCTCGAATCGGTTGCGCGTGTCGACGACAGAGAGCACGTGGATGGTCGCGTCGAACCGCTCTGCGAGCGCCTCGGCGTGTTTGGCGGCCTGTGTGATACCGTCGCTCCCGTCGGTCGGAAGCAGGATGTCGTCGTACATGGGTGGAGACAGAACGCGAACCGACTAGAAAGCACCGGAGGCCATCAGGAACAGCGCGACGGCGATGACCGCAAAGAGAACGCCCACGCCCTTCTTGATGAGCTCGGTGTCGATGGCCGCGGAGACGTAGGGCGCTATCTGGCCGCCGGTGACCGTCGCCGGCACCGTCCAGACGACCATGTTCCACGGCGTCGAGGCGAGGCTGATGTTGTGTGCCCCCGGGACGAACTGGCCGCCGAAGACGTGGACGAGCGACGCCAGCACCGCGGTGAGCGCGACGACGATGTGGTTGGTACCGATGGCGACCCGCACGGGGACGTTCGTCCGGAGCATCGAGATGATGCCCAGCTCGCCGACGCCGAAGCCGGCCAGTCCCTGGAAGACGCCGCCGATGCTGTAGTTGCCAAAGCGTTCGAGGTAGCCGCCGTGTGAGTAGGTGTAGTCGTTGCCGTCGCGGTCGACCCGCGTGACGGTGCCGTCCTCGGCCCGCTCGACGCCGGCCGGGCCGAGCTTGTCGTCGTCGTCGGGGAGGCCGGCCTCGCCGCCGTCGGCCGAGACCTCGGTCTCCTCGTCGCCGCTGACACCCGGCTCTTCGTGACCCAGATCGGCCTTGAAGAGGAGATACGACGCGACGATGAGCGCGAGGCCAAGCAGTGCGTGAAACAGCGGTGCCGGGATGACAAACGACAGCAGGGCGCCGGCGACGACGAAGGGAACGGCACCCAGCACGAGGCTGAGCGCGAGCTTCCGGTCGACCAGTCCGTACTGGATGAACGCGAGCGCGGAACTGGAGAGACCGAAGGACTCGCTGATGAGGCCGATTTTCACGAGCGTCTGGGAGTCGAGCGTCTCACCGGCGATCAGCGGGAAAACGAAGATGAGGAAGGGGACGAACAGCGCCGAGCCGCTGATACCGACGGTGTTGACGATGGTCGCCCCGACGAGGAACGCGAAGAACAGCCACCAGTACTCAAGCCAGTAGCTCGACCCGGAGCCGTTCGTGGGCGCGCCGTAGTACACGCCAAGCACGAACAGCAGCGGTGCGAGGAACACGAACACGTGCTGGTACTTGAGAAAGGTCTTCTGGATGCTGTCGGACGATGACGACGTGGTCATTGAAAGGTGAATCCACTGTTGGGAATTGCGCTATAAAACCGTTGTTCTCTCCGCTATCTATTGCGATGATTTGTGTAGAATTCCGTCGCTTCGGCCCCGACGCCGCCGGTTGGGCCGGGGGCGCGAGTGCGCGAGGGAATAATCCCTAATGTTTATTGTTGCACGTATGCTACTCCTTACTGTAATGAGCTTTCCCGAAGGGCCAATCGAGGCGGAGCAGTCACACGAGGAGACGGCCGCAGTCGACTCGGCCCCGACGGACGGCTTTCTGACCCCGCTCCGGCGACATATGTCGACCTGGGCCCGACGTTACGTCGAGATGCGCGTCGACGCGCGGACCGGCCGTCGCGGGCTGTAACGGGACCGACTTTTTCAGACGCCGTCGACCAGTCGCTCCAGCTGTGCCGGTGGCACCGCCCCGCGAGCGGCGTAGCCGTCGTATGCGAACGTCGGCACGCCGGTGACGCCCTGCTGGCGGGCCTGTCGGAACTGTTCGCGGACGGCGCTCCGGGCCCCGTCGTCTGCGAGTATCTCCTCGACCGTCTCCGGGTCGACCCCGGCGTCGGCGGCGATGTCGGCGAGCACGTCGGCGTCCCCGATATCGCGCCCGTCCCGCCACAGCGCCTCGAAGACGGCCTCGTCGAAGGCCAGCCACGTCTCGTAGTTCTCCCGTTCCTTGAGCGCGTAGGAGACGACCTGTGCCGGCAGCGAGTCGATGTCGGTCGCGATTTCGAGGTCCATCTCCACGTCGTACTTCTCCTGGAGGCGGCGCACGCCCTGTTTGGCCTCCTCGAAGTACGCCTCGTCTTTGCCGGTGTCGACGCTGTGGTCGATGGTGCCGTCTTCGCGGCGCTGCTGGCTCCGGAGGTCGAAGGGTCGCCAGTCGATTTCGAGGGGCGCGTCACGGCCCGCCCGGTACTGGTCCAGCGACGCCCGGCCGAGATAACAGAACGGACAGACGTAGTCCGAGTAGACGACTATCCGCTCGTTGGCCTGCTGGTCACTCATACGTCCCATCGCCGCTCGACCGGCATTAGCGGGCGTCGATTGTGCGCCCCCTGTACACGACCGGCCCCGGGCTCACTCGCCGTCCCGGAGGTGGCCGGCAATCTCACCGAGGTGGGCCCTCCCGACGACGGCGACCACGTCGCCGGTCCGCCCCAGCGTCGCCAGCCGGTCGGCCATGTAGCGTTCGCGGGCCGTCCGCTTGATGGCGGCCGCGGGCGGCGGGGTGAAGACCCGCAGCATGGACTCGGCCGTCTCGATTCGTCGCCGCTCCTCCGCGGCCTGTCGCTCCGGGTCGTCCCTCCGGCCGGTGTCGTACGCCGTCGGGCCGTCGACGGCGACCTGCAGCGTCGTCAGCGCCGCGACCGCGGCCGCGGCCCGTCGGGTGACGGCCGTCGACGTGACCGACCGGAGGGCCGCGGCCGTCCTGCGGACGGTGGCCAGCGACGCCCGCTCGGCGTAGAGTTCGGCGGCGAGATAGCCCAGAAACCCGATAGAAGGGCCGTCGATACCGACGACGCGCTCCGTGTCGGCCGCCTGAATCGCGGCGCTCATCTCCCCACCCAGCGCCGGCGGCGTCAGGTCGTCGGCGGCGTGGTGGGCGGCCAGCGGGACCGCGAGCGGCGGGAGTTCGAGCGCGAGCACGTCGGGGGCCACCGCGTCGAGCACTGTCCGGACCCGGTACGTGCTCGCGGGGTGGTCGTGGAGGACGCCGACGAGGACGACTGTGCCCGCCTCACCGTCGACGCGCTCGATACTCGCTCCGCTGAGCCGTGGGTCGGTCACCACCCGGTCGTGCCACGGGTCGGGAGTAATACCGGACACACAGCGGAACGACGACATTACTCTTCCGGATGCTCTCCCCTGCCCGACACTACTGGCGGTCACCGACCGGGTAACTGGAAGCCGGAACGCGGTACGAGCTCCTTACGCGCTGTCGTGACCCGTACACGTTTACGTGTAGGACAACAAACACTTCTATGACGAGTGACCGCGTCATCGAACTGCTGCGAAAGGCCTACAGCGACGAGATAGAGACGGTGATGAACTACCAGACGAACGCCATCGTCTTGGACGGCGTTCGCGCCGAGGAGATAAAGGAGAGCCTCCAGACAGACATTCAGGAGGAGTTGAACCACGCCGAGATGCTCGGCCAGCGCCTCAAACAGCTAGAGGCTCAGCCGCCGGGGTCGGCGGAGTTCGTGGCCCGGCAGGACTCGCTGCAACCGCCCGAGGACTCGACGAACGTCATCTCGGTCATCGAGGGCGTCCTCGACGCCGAGGACGACGCCATCGCCACCTACCGCGACCTCATCGACGCCGCCGAGGAGAGCGACGACCCCGTCACCGAGGACATCGCCGTGACTATCCTGGCCGACGAAGAGGCCCACCGAACGGAGTTCCGGGGCTTTCGCAAGGAGTACCGCAGCGACTGACGTTGCCGCGGTGTGACGTCCGCTGGGAGCCTCGGTAAGCTTTCCCGTCAGTCGCTTGCACGCCCATAACAAACACGCTGTCGGGCGAACCGCCGTTGCGATGGCACACACTCTCACCGAAGAAGACGAGGGAAAGAAGGTAGTTAACCACGACGGCGACACCATCGGCGTCATCTCGGGCTTTCGCGGCGGGCAGGCCTACGTCGACCCGGACCCCGGTATCACCGAGAACGTCATGTCGACACTCGGCTGGTCCGACGTAGACGAGGACGACTACGCGCTCAACTCCGATCAGGTCGAACACGTCACCGACGACGAGGTCCGACTCACGTCGGAGCTGTAGCGCGCGACACCTCTCTCTTCGCGCCACCGGTACCGTCATCCTATCTGCCCCCGTACGGGCGTCATGCGACCGACTTTCGCGTCGGATACTCCACGCCCGGCGGCGTGCCGGCCCGCGCGGACGCCGCCCCGACGGCGAGGTACCGAATGAGACGGCGAGTCGCCGGAGCGGCGCCCCGATGAGCGCCGAGGAACCGACGGCCCTCGAACCGAGCGAGGGCGGCTCGATGTGGCGTCTCTACGCCGCTTACGGGCGCGAGAACACGGGCAGTGCCGTCCTCGGTACCGTGATGGCGCTCGTGGCCCGCGGGACCGGACTGGTCCCCGCGCTCCTGCTCGGGCTGGCCATCGACGCCGTGTTGCTGGACACCCGCCCGTTCTCGCTGCCGCTGGTTCCCGACGCGTGGATGCCCCCCGCGGCCGCCGGCCAGCTCCGGGTCACTGTCGCCGTCATCGTCGGCGCGACGCTTCTCGGCGCCGTGGCCTCGTATCTCGGGAGCTACGGCTGGAACCGCTTCGCCCAGACCGTTCAACACGACCTCCGCACCGACGCCTACGAACACCTGCAGGCCCAGGACCGGGCGTTCTTCGATTCGTCGCGGACCGGCGAGCTACTCGCCGTGCTGAACAACGACGTGAACCAGCTGGAGTCGTTTCTCACCGACGGCGTCAACTCCGGGCTGCGCATCGTCGCGCTGGTCGTCGGCGTCGGGCTGGTCATGCTCGCGCTGAACCCGTGGCTCGCGCTGGTGTCGTTGACCGCCGTGCCGGTGCTCGTGCTCTTTACCGCCGCCTTCGTCCGGAACATCCAGCCCAAGTACGCCGCGATGCGGGAGAGCGTCGGTGACCTGAACGCCAGACTGGAGAACAACGTCGGGGGCATCGAGGTCATCAAGACCGAAGGCGCCGAGACGTACGAGACCGAGCGGGTACGCGCGGCCTCCCAGTCGTACTACGACACCAACTGGGACGCCATCCGCACGCGAATCACTTTCTTCCCCGCGCTGTCGCTCATCTCCGGGTTGAGCTTCGCGCTCACCTTCGCAGTCGGCGCGTTCTGGGTGCTCAACGGGCCGCCGACGCCCTTCTCCGGGACCGTCACCGCGGGCGCGTTCGTCACGTTCATGCTGTACACCCAGCAGTTCATCTGGCCGCTGGCCCAGTTCGGCCAGATCGTCAACAGCTACCAGCGCGCCCGCGCCTCCAGCGACCGCGTCTACGCCGTGCTGGAGGCCGAACCCGGCGTCCGCGAGGCCGACGAGCCGGTCGCGCTCCCGTCGGTCGCCGGCCGCGTCGAGTACGACGACGTCACCTTCAGCTACGACCCCGAGGACGCGGAGACGCCGCCGGTGCTCCGGGGTGTCTCTTTCGAGGTGTCGCCCGGCGACACCGTCGGCATCGTCGGGCCCACGGGCAGTGGGAAGTCCACGCTGGTGAAGCTGCTCGTCCGGCTGTACGACCCCGAGGGCGGCGCGGTCCGCATCGACGGGCACGACGTGCGGGACGTGTCGATAGCGGACCTCAGACGCGCCGTGGGCTACGTCGCCCAGGAGCCGTTCCTGTTCTACGGCACCGTCCGCGAGAACATCGCCTACGGCACGTTCGACGCCGACGACGACGCTATCGAGACCGCCGCCCACCGCGCGGCGGCCCACGAGTTCGTCGAGAACCTCCCCGAGGGGTACGAGACGATGGTCGGCGAGCGCGGGGTGAAGCTCTCGGGCGGCCAGCGCCAGCGCGTCGCGCTCGCCCGGACCTTCCTCAAGGAGCCCGAGATTCTGGTGCTGGACGAGGCGACCAGCCACGTCGACACCGAGACCGAGGCCATCATCCAGCGCAGCCTGCGGGACCTGGCGACCGACCGGACGACCGTCGCCATCGCGCATCGGCTCTCGACCGTCAAAGACGCCGACACCGTCATGGTGCTCGAAGGCGGCCGGGTCGTCGAGCAGGGGACCCATCGGGAGCTGCTGGCCGAGAACGGTCTCTACGCCAACCTCTGGCGGGTCCAGGCCGGCGACTTCGAGGACCTTCCCGACAGCTTCTTCGAGGCTGCCATCGCCCGCCGGGCGGCCATCGAGGGCGGCGGCGAGTCGGACTAGGTTTGGAGATGGAGACGAGTGTTGTGGACGAATGCGTACAGTCCCAAGATAGCTACCACTCCGGGAATAATCAGCGCTGTTTTCACTCCGGCATACACCGACGGCAAGTAGCTATACATCCCGAGCAGGTACTCGGCGACGAGATACGATAGTCCGAGTACGCCTAGGCCGGCTACTTTTGCGAGGCCAAACGGCAACGGTCCGGGGTGCTCGCCGAAGTGGTTTACGACGTATGGGTTTCTTTCCGGCAACTCCTCGTCGGGCCACACTGTTGTAGCCCAATCCAGCATCCATCCAACTGCCGCGAAACCCCACACCCATATTTCCAGATCACTCATCTCAGCCGGTAACCTACGTTCCAGTCGGCATCTACAAACATAGATATTCCGGCAGCTGTGTAGGCAGTATTTAGGTCAGGCGCGGGTGATGCCGAGAGCCAGCCGGGGCTTTCTGGCTGTATGCCGTTCAGGCCCCCACGCAAGTTATCGCTGAAACCCGATGTGCTGCCCTACTGCTCGGTGTGTTCCAAGATTGTCTCGACCCGCTCTGTCACCGTGGCCGCGCCGTCGGCCAGCACCAGCAGCCGGCCCTCGACGCCGACCGCGCCGGGGTCGACGACGGCGACTGGCGACCCCTCGAACCCCTCGAACGCCGTCTCGACCCGCGCTTCGGGCGTGGCGTCCGCCTCGCGCTCGCTGTCGGCCACCGACGCGACGGCGCCGTCGAGCGCGTCGAGGGCGGTGTCGTCGGGCAGCCGGCAGGTGACCGCGAACCGGCGCGACGGGTCGCGTTCTCGCACCGCCAGCAGGCTGCGGGCCAGCTCCGGCTCGGCGCCGAACCGGACGCCGTGGTTCGGTCGCGGGCCGGCCATCGTCAGCGTGACGCGCCCGTCGACCGCGGCGACCTCGTCGGGCCGTTCGGCGTAGGGGGTCGCGGCCGCGACGGCCATCCCCGACTCGGGGACCAGCGGGGCCAGTTCGTTTCCGGTCAGGGCCGCGACGACGCTCTCGACGGCCTCGCTCGTCTCCTCGCGAGCGGCCGCGTCGCGGAGTTCGACGGTGTGGTGGACCGCGCCGGGTCCGTCGCCCACGTCGAGGTTGTAGCGGACCGCCCGCGAGAGCAGGTCGATGCCGCTGGCGACGGCGCTCCGAAGGTCGTCGCCGTGGGCCAGTCGCGTGGCGATGGCCGCCGAAAGCGTACAGCCCGACCCGTGGGTGGCGTCGGTGTCGACGCGGTCGTGGCGGTAGGTCGTCGTCGTTTCGGCCGTCACCAGCACGTCCACGACCGCGTCGCCGGGGACGTGGCCGCCCTTGACGAGCGCGGCGTCGGCGCCCATCTCGACGAGGTCACGGCCCGCGGCGGCCGCGTCGTCGGGGTCGTCGATGTCTCGCCCGGTCAGCACCGCGGCCTCGTCGGCGTTGGGCGTGACGACGGCCGATTCGGCGACGAGTTCCTCGTAGGCGTCCTCGGCCTCGCGGGCGAGCAGTCGGTCGCCCGAGGTGGCGACCATCACCGGGTCGACGACGAGGCCGGGGAGGTCGCCGGCCCGCTCGACGACGAGGTCGACGACGTCGCCGGTGGCGAGCATCCCCGTCTTCACCGCGGCCACGTCGAAGTCGTCCAGCACGGCGCGTATCTGCGCCGCGATGTCCTCGGTCGGCAGGAGGTGGCTCCCCTGTACCCCCGCGGTGTTCTGTGCGGTGACGCTCGTGACGGCGCTGGTCCCGAACGCTCCGCCGGCCTCGATGGTCTTCAGGTCGGCCTGGATACCGGCCCCGCCTCCCGAGTCGCTCCCCGCGATGGTGAGCACGACCGGCGGCGTCACCGGTGACTCCGTTCGTTGCATAGCCGGGGCGTCGGCCGGCGGCCCCAAAGCAGTGCCGACTGGTCGACAACGCGCTGGCCAGCCGGAACGGACCCCGTAACAAACCGGCAATATGCGTACCATCCTAGTATGCTAATAATACTTCATACGACACCCGAGAAACACTTATACGGTAGAGCCTCCCAAACACCATCTGCACAATGGCATCGGCCCCCAGCAACACCAGTAAGGCGGACGAGCAGTACGGCGCTTTTACGACGGGCGACGGCGACGTCGTCGTCTACGACACGGACAACCCCGAGGCGTGGCTCCAGTCCGACTACGCCGTCGAAGTAGGTCCCTCCTCCGAGCGGACAAGCGTCTAGTTCTCTCCGACTCGAACCGATCTACACGACCGCGTGCCGTCGGGTCGCGCGTTCGTGCCTTCCTACTCCAGCTTCCCCAGATACTCCTCGAAGGTCCCCCAGAACGGGTCCACGCCGGGGTGTGCCGTCGGCTCGCCGTCGACGACCAGCCCGGAGCCGTCGGTCACCTCGCCGGCGTCGGCAGCGGGAATCCCCTCCGACTCCAGCGCGTCGAGCACGTCGTCGACGCCGCCCGGCTCGACCGCCGCCAGTAGGGTCCCCTCGCTGATCGACACCCACGGGTCGATATCGAAGAACTCGCAGGCCTCGGCCACGCCGGGCTGGACGGGCACGCGGTCCGTCTCCAGTTCGACGCCGACGCCGGCCGCGCGGGCCATCTCGTAGAGCCCGCCGTAGATACCGCACTCGGTCGCGTCGTGCATCGCTGTCACCGGTCCGGCGGCCGCCGCGGTTAACGCGTCCCTGACGGGGCTCATGTCGTAGAAGCGGTCGGTGGCGTCGTCGATCGTCGCGGCGTCGAGTTCGTCGGCCATGAGCGACTCGAACTGGATGGAAAGCAGGCCGGTCGCCTCGATAGCCGGCCCTTTCGTGACGACGATGCGGTCGCCGACGCCGGCGCCGTCGGGGCGGACGAGGTCGTCGAAGTCGCCGACCGATACCGCCGTCGCACCCCCGACCATCGGGTAGTTACAGCCGGCGTACCGACCGGTGTGGCCGGTGACGACGGAGACGCCCAGCTCGCGGGCCTCCGCGTCGAAGGTCTCCCACACCGTCCGGAACTCCTCGTTCGTGATTTCGGGCGGGAGGTTGAAGTCGACGGAGAGATGCGTCGGTGCCAATCCCGAGACCGCCACGTCGCTCATGAGGATGTGGAACGCGAACCAGGCGGCGCGCTCGAAGCCGAGCGACGGCATCACGAACACCGGGTCGCTGGCCATCGCGACGGCCCGTTCGCCCACGTCGACCACACCGAAGTCGACGCCGTGTCGGGGCCCCAGCCGGACGTCGTCGCGGTCCGCGCCCAGGTTCGGATAGATGTACTCGTCGAAGAAATCGCGGTCGACCTTGCCGAGTTCTGACATACCTCGTGGTATTCGGGCGCGGTACAAAGCCGTGACTGTGGGGGCGCTCTCGCTCCGGCCGTAGGCTTTTGCCGCCCATCCACGAACTGTCAATGCATGAACAAAACACTCAGCGCCGTCCTCGGCGGCTTCGTCGGAACGTCGGCGATGTCGGTCATCCTCGCCATCGCCGAGGTCGAGGCCCGCTACGCGCTCGGAGTGTTCGACGCCATCGCCCGGTTCGTCCGCGTGCCCGGCAACCCGGTGCTGGGGTTCGTCATCTACGCGCTCGTCGGGACCGCCGTCTGGCCGCTGCTCTTCTTGAGCCTCGAACGGTACGTCCCGCTGGAGCTGGACCCCGCCGTGGCCGGCATGTTCATGGGCGTCGTCCTGTGGCTCGCCTTCGCCGTCGTCGGCCGAGGAGACAGCAGCGGCGTGGCGCTCGTTATCTACGTCGTCTTCACGCTCGCGGCCCACCTCGTCTACGGCTTCTCGATGGGCGCGGTGTACGGCCAGCTGTCGAACCACGTGTCGCTGCGGGACGACGCGGTGAGCGACCTCCCCTGACCCGCCGGCCGTCGCGCCGGTGACCGAGCCCGGCAGCTATCAGCTCTACTGTGCCGAGTTCTGTGGCACCGACTACCCGCGGATGCGCGCGACCGTCCCGGTCGTCCCGCCCGACGAGTGCCGCGAGCGTCTGGCAGCGATAGACGACGGTGCCGCGGCGCCGTCCGAACCGCGCGACACGACGGCAGACCAGAGCGCACAGCCGGCGGGGCGCGCCCGCACACGTTCACGCAAGCTAACACTTTTTCAGTGACGACGCGCTAGCGCGCCCGGAGGACTTCCATGCCAGCGAACCACGACTTCCCCGAGCGAGACGACGAGCGCGAGCGAGCGCCCGTCCCCGAACGAATCATCGACAAGATAATCAACGGCCACCTCGCGCGGTGAGCCCCCCTCACCGGGCGTTCACTTTTTGTGCGCCCTGTTCCGACGAGCCAGCACGGCGAGAGCGACCGCCAGCACAGCCGCCGGGACGGTAAAGCCCGCGCCGCTCCCGCCGGTCGTCCCCGGCTCGGTCCCCGCGGTCGGCGCGGCGACTGTCACCGTCACCGGGTCGGCCGCGCCCGCGCCAAGTCGGGTCTCGCCGACCGTCGGGAGCGGGACCGCGACCGACAGCTGCGTGCTGGCCCCGGGCGCCAGCGTCACCGGCTGTCGCGCGACCGGTTCGCCGTCTCGGGTGAACGCGACCGTGCCGTTTGCCGGGACCGCCGCGTCGTTGCGCACCGTCGCCGTGACGACCACACTCTCGCCCCGCTGGACCCGCTGACTGTCCACGCTGACCCCGCTGACGGTCGGCTCCGCCGGGGGTTCGACGACGACAGTGACGCGCTCCCCGCCCGCGCCCAGCGTGTACTCGCCGGCTCGCTCGAAGGTGTGGGCCAGCCGGACCGTCCGCTCGCTCTCGGCGGCTATCTCGCCGGTCGCCGACGTGACGGCGGTCCCGTCGACGGTCAGCGTTGCGTTGTAGGTCCCCGCCTTCCCGCCCGTGTTGCTGACGACGGTGTCGACGGTCAGCGTCTCCCCGGTCGCCAGCCGAACGGGGGTCGCCGAGACCGTCTCGTTGCGGTAGGGCCCGCTCGCCCGGTAGCCGTCGGTGGCGTTCGGGAGCGCGTAGCCGACCTGTGCCGGCACCACCCCGAACAGCCGCGAGTGTGTAGACTGGTCCCACATCGAGAGCGAGTCCGACGTTTCCGTGGCGGCCACCGCCGTCGCCCGCGAGTCCGCTCCGCCGGCGCGCTCGACGGCACGGAGGAACCGTGTCTGTGTCACCCGGCTGTCGAGTCCGTTGAGCTCCCTGACTGTCTCTTCGAGCGTCGCCGACCGGTTCGTCGACGCCCGGAGCGCGAGGTCGATGCGCCCCGCCGCTAGCGCCCCTTTGAAGTAGTTCGCGTTGCGCGTCCACGTCGCGGGCTCGGCCAGCACGACGTCGTCGTAGGCGGAGCGTTCGGCGGTCGAGAGCTGCCGGCGGAAGTCGTCGAACGTGATACGCTCCTGTTCGAGCGTCAACACGGCCGCGTAGTACTGTGCTGTCGCCTCGACGAGCCAGCGCGTCTCCCGGGTCGTCGAGAACGCCTGTCGCGTGTGGACGTACTCGTGGAGCCAGACGTTGCTCGCCTCGTCGAGGCGCTCGAAGTCCCGGACCCAGAAATCCGAGCCCAGCGTCGCCCCCCGCACGGCCCACTCGACCTGTGTGGTCGGGGCCGCGACGACGACCACGTCCTCGTCACGGTCACCGACGCGGAACGACCCCGAGGCGTTCGTCAGCGAGTCCAGTATCGAGTCCGGCGACTCGGCCAGTTCGGCCCGCTCGGGGACCGCCAGCCGGAACGTCTGGCCGTTCTCGGTCCGCTCGACGGTCGTGACCGACCCGAGGTAGACGAGGTTGTCACCCGCTACCCCCGGGCCCGCGGTTCGCGTCCGCCGCTCGAACGTGACCGGGTCCGACGACGAGCCGGAGTAACTCCACGCGCTCCTGACCCCCAGCTGTCTGAACAGCGCCCACTCGCCGGCGTCGACGTCGAGATACCGTCCGCTGGCCGCCTCGGGTCCGGTTCGCCGGGTCGTCTCGTTGGGGTTGTAGCGGAGTTCGATGGACGCCGACGTCGCCCCGTCGTCCAGTTCGTACACCGTCTCGTTGACGCGGCTGAACCCGTCCGTCCCGGTCACCGTCGTCTCCGCCGGCAGGGTCGCTTCGAGCGATTGCACCCGGTCGGGGACGTCGTAGCTGAGGCGCACTCGCACCTGTCCCGGTCGGTCCGGCGTCAGCGCGTAGCGTTCGGTCTGGACGATGGTGTCGTCCGTCTGGGTCGCGGTGGCGGCTGGCGCGACCGACGACTGGCCCCCACCCGCTGGGTCGGGCTGGTCGATTGCCACCGGCACGGCGACGGCCGTGCCGGCCATCGAGACGACGAGAAACACTGCGACTGACACGGCCACCCAGCCGTGGTGCGGTCCACGCATTACACGCCGGTTACGACTCGCCGGTGATATACTTGACCGCTCAGGCGGTCTCCAGTCGCGCTTCGATGTCGTCGAACACCGCGGCGACGCGCTCGCCGATGTCGTCGCGAATCTCGCGCACGGCGTCGAGGTCCTGCCCGTCGGGGTCGGTCAGCGCCCAGTCCCGGACCTCGACGTCGGCGTCGAGGTCGAGCGTCGAACAGCCCATCGTGACCACGAGGTCACACGTCTCCAGCTCCGCGGTGGAGACCGCCCGCGGGGTCCGGTCCGAGAGGTCGACGTCGAGCTCCCGCATGATCTCGACGACTTCGGCGTGGACGTGGTCGGCGGGGTCCGTGCCGCCGGTGACGACCTCGACGCGGTCTGTCAGGTCCCGCTCGGCGATTTCCCGCTCGGCGAAGGCGGTCGACATCTGGGAGCGGCCTGCGTTCTGAACACAGACGAAGGCGACGCGGAGTGGTTCGGTCATTCGAGTGTATCTCCCGGCCACCGCAAATGGTGTTTTCGGTACGCTCCCGTCTCTATACCGCTATGTAGTGCTATTGCCGGACTGTCGGGAGCGCTGAACGCCTGGGCGGTGTCGGACCGCCTGTGGTGGTTCGACGGAGTCCGCGTGTCTTTCACTGTCTCTGACACGTCGGCCGCGAGTGAGCCTCTGGAGTTCACGGGCCCCGCACGGCGACGGACTGGTTCAGTTCGACGGTCGCGTTCCGGGCAAACGCCGCCGGTCCGACGACGACCACCGTCGTCCGTGCGTCTCCCTGCCGAACGCGATACGCCGTGTCCCCGTCGCGCCAGCCCGTCGCCGTCCGTCTCGCCTGCCGGTCCAGCGCAGTTCCGAGCGCAGTCCGGAACTCGCTCTCGTTCGCCGTGTCGTCCCACCGCGCAATCCAGACGTACCCCTTCGCGGAGCCGTTCTGAAACGTGACGAGGGCGTCGTTACCCCATCCAGCGGCCCCGGCTGAGGACTGTGACTCGTTCAGACTGGCCGACAGGGCGATCCGCGTCCCGAGTTCGCCGACGCGGCCGCGCCTCCGCTGTTCCCACTGGTCGGCCGTGACGTCGACCGTGAGATTCGCCGGCGGTTCGGCCCCGGGCTCGTAGCGGTGTATAATCGCTTCCGTGCTCTGTGGCGGCTGGGCGTAAATCGCCTCGACGGTCTCGTTGCCCGCCAGCCGGTCGGCGACGTATCTGTACCCGAACCGATACGGTGCCACGAAGTATCGACCGCCAGCGGTGTCCTGTCGCTGGTAGAGCCGCTCGTATCGGATTCCCTGGGGGAGCGTATCGGTGTTCGCTCGCTGATACCTGTCGGCGGCGTACGTCGCCGCGCCCTCGCGGACCGTGAGAATCAGGAGCGGTCGCTCGACGCCGAACGGCGGAATCGCGTCCATCCGCCCGGACTCGAACATCGTCCCGGTCGCGCCGCGCTGGTTCTGAATCACGTGCGTGTACTCGTGTACCAGCACGCCCTCGATTCGCGGGTCCGTCGCCACGCTTCGATTGATGCGAACCAGGTCGTGTCCGATGGTTTGCCCGGCGAGTCCGAGCCCGCTATCCGGAGCGTGCACGCCGAGCAGCTGCAGGAACTCCGGGGGCTCCGCCGTCGATTCCGCCTCCGCGGGGTCGATTACCTGAATCCGTTCCGGAGGGCGAACGTCTACGCCGCGGCGCTGTGCGATTCGCTGGAAGAGTCGCCCCTGGTCGGCGGCGATGGGACCGCCCTCGACACGGATCTGTGACCCGTTCGCCGTCACGTCGGTCGCCGGTGTGACGGGGGTACTCGCCGTCGTCGGCGGTTCGTCGGTGTCGGCCTGTGTCGTCCACGGCGTGGTGCAGCCGGCGGTCGACACGGCGAGGAGTAACAGGAGGACAATTCGGGCAGACATCAGCGGACGTTCATATCCCGACGGGACAAAAGTATCCCTCGGGTGAACCCACCTCGCACCCGCAATCCTTACCCCGGGGAGACGCACACAGACGGATATGACTGAGGCGACGGGTATCGTCGGTGAGTTCCTCTCGCTCAAGGAGGGGACCGACGCCGACATACTGGCGATGCAGTGCGGTGATTTCTACGAGTTCTTCGCCGACGACGCCGAGCTGGTGGCCGCGGAACTGGACCTGAAGGTGAGCCAGAAGTCCTCCCACGGTTCGAACTATCCGATGGCCGGCGTGCCGGTCGACGACCTGACGCCGTACGTCTCCGCGCTGGTCGAACGGGGCTACCGGGTCGCGGTAGCCGACCAGCACGAGACGGCCGACGGCCACGCCCGCGAGATAACGCGCGTGGTGACGCCCGGGACGCATCTGGCGACCGGCGACGCCAGTGCGCAACATCTCGCCGCCGTGGTCAGACACGACGGCGACACCTACGGGCTGGCCGTCGCGGACGTGACGACGGGTCGGTTCCGGGTGACGCAGCTGGACGACGCCGACGCCGCCGCGGTGTTGACGGAGCTGTACACGTTCTCGCCGGCCGAGGTGTTGCCGGGGCCGGAACTCAGGAACGACGACGACTTCCTGGCCCAGCTGGACGAGCGCTCGGATGCGGCCGTCTCCCTGCACGCCACCGAGTCGTTCGCGCCCGGGCGGGCGCGCCACCGCGTTCGGGAACAGTTCGGAGCCGAGACGCTGGCGAGCGTGGGTATCGACGGCGACGACGCGGCCATCGCGGCCGCCGGTGCGGTGCTGTCCTACGTGGAGGAGACCGGCGTCGGGACGCTGGCCGCGGTGACGCGACTGCAGGCCTACGGCGCCCGCGACCACGTCGCGCTGGACGCGACCACGCAGCGCAACCTCGAACTCACCGAGACGATGCAGGGGGAGTCGGCCGGGTCGCTGTTCGAAACTGTCGACCACACCGTCACCGCTGCCGGCGGGCGCCGCCTGAAACAGTGGCTCCAGCGCCCGCGCCGCGAGCGGGGCGAACTGGTCCGGCGCCAGACCGCCGTGGCGGCGCTCACCCGGGAAGCGATGGCCCGGGAGGCGATCCGGGAGACGCTTTCCGACGCCTACGACCTCGAACGGCTGGCCGCGCGGGCCACCTCCGGCAGCGCCGACGCCCGGGACCTGCGGGCCGTCCACGACACGCTCGAACTTCTGGGCGAGGTCGCCGACGCCGTCGCCGAGACCGAGCGGCTGGCCGACTCGCCACTCGCGGACGTGCTGGCGAGCGCCGACCGCGAGGCCGCCGCGGACCTCGCCGCGGAGCTGGACGACGCCCTCGTGGCGGACCCGCCGGGGACCGTCACGCAGGGCGGGCTCTTCCGCACGGGGTACGACGACGAGCTCGACGCACTTATCGAGGAACACGAGGCGTCCCTGGAGTGGCTGGAGAGCCTGCCCGACCGCGAGAAGGGGAAGACCGGTATCACTCACCTCTCCGTCGACCGCAACAAGACGGACGGCTACTACATCCAGGTGGGGAAAAGCGAGACGGACCGGGTCCCCGACGAGTACGAGGAGATAAAGACGCTCAAGAACTCCAAGCGCTACACCATCCCCGAACTGGACGAGACGGAACGGGACGTGCTCCGGCTGGAGGAGCGGCGCCACGAGATGGAGTACGAGCTGTTCGAGCGGGTCCGCGAGCGGGTCGCCGAGCGCGCGCCCCTCTTACAGGACGTGGGCCGGGCGCTGGCGTCGGTCGACACGTTCGGGTCGCTGGCCGTCCACGCCGTCGAGAACGACTGGACCCGGCCCGAGCTGACCGACGACGGCGACCTCGCTATCGAGGCCGGCCGCCACCCCGTCGTCGAACAGACCACGGAGTTCGTTCCCAACGACCTCCGAATGCGCCCCGGCGACCGCGACTTCCTCATCGTCACCGGCCCGAACATGAGCGGGAAGTCGACGTACATGCGCCAGACCGCGCTCATCACGCTGCTGGCCCAGACCGGGAGCTTCGTCCCGGCTCGGTCGGCCACAGTCGGGCTGGTCGACGGCATCTACACCCGCGTGGGCGCGCTGGACGAACTCGCCCAGGGGCGCTCTACGTTCATGGTCGAGATGCAGGAGCTGTCCAACATCCTCCACTCGGCGACCGAGGACTCGCTCGTGATTCTGGACGAGGTCGGCCGCGGGACCGCGACGTTCGACGGCATCTCGATCGCCTGGGCCGCGACGGAGTACATCGCGAGCAACATACGGGCCAAGACCCTGTTCGCGACGCACTACCACGAACTCACGTCGCTGGGCGAGTCCCTGGAGACGGTTCACAACGTCCACGTCGCCGCCGAGGAGAGCGACGGCGACGTCACGTTCATGCGGACGATACGGGACGGCCCGACCGACCGTTCCTACGGAGTCCACGTCGCCGACCTAGCCGGCGTTCCCGAGCCGGTCGTCGACCGGTCGCGGGAGGTGCTTGACCGACTGCGCGAGGACGAGGCCATCGAGGTCCGCGGGAGCGAGGGCGGCGGGGAGACCACGCAGGCCGTCTTCGACCTCTCCGCCGGACAGTTCGACACCGGGGGCGGCCAGCGGACCGAGGCCGACCCCGCCGAGGAGCCCGGCGGTTCGGCGCTGGACGCCGAGACCGAATCGGTGCTCGACGAGCTACAGAACCTCGACGTCAACGAGACGCCGCCTGTCGAACTGATGGGGACAGTCAAGCAGTGGCAAGAAGAGCTGGACGGAACGTGACGCCGGGCGGAGTCACCGGGACCGGGTAGGGCGGGGCGACCATCGCGCTGTCGACGCGGCGAACGCGTGATATCGCGCGCTCCACGACGCCTCCGGGGACCGGTATCCGGACCGCGACGCTCGATTTCACCTTCTCACGCCCTCGGACGGCGTCGCAGTCGAACGGACAGGTCGGGAGCTACCCGTCTCGGCTGGGCGGAGCCGACCCCGTCAGTGTTCGTCGTCGACGACGACCTGTCGTGTTCTCGTATCACAACTCCGCGCGAGCGGCGACGAACACGTCCCGCTGTCACGGCTGTAACAGTTCTTCGAGCGACAGTCCGGGACAGCGCGGCGTTTTCTCCGTTCCGGGGGAGCGACCTGCCAGTTCGCGCTCTGCGCATCGGCCGAAAAGAATTATACTGATATCACAAAACTATAGCCAACGAAATGGCAGTTCACTGACGCGAAACGCCCCATCCTACACGATTAATTCGACTTAATTAGGGGTGTTGTGAACAGAAATAATGTGCTATCGTCGCTATTTGGTGGGCAAACGGACGTTCGAACCACGCTCTGACCGTTGCAAACCGTTTAGCAATTAGAGTATCCCAATTTTTAATGCACATGTTCGCAATGGTGTGGGTGTATGCCAAACAGTCGCAAATATAGCCGCTCGACCGAGACCGCAGCTGCGAACGCTACGCTGACACGTCCGGAGGCAGGACGATGACGGCCGGAGACGGTGATTCCGGTCTCTCCCGCCGTCGCGTGCTCCAGTCGGCCGGTGTCGCTGCGGCCGCCGGACTGGCCGGCTGTGGCGGCGGCGGCGGTGACTCGGGTGCCAACAGCATCGAACTGCTCCACGCGTGGTCAGACGGCGACGGGAACGCGGCCATCGAGGCGCTCATCGGCGGGTTTCAGGAGGCCCACCCCGACGTCGAGTTCGCCGAGGAACCGGTCAACGGGGCCGCGCGCTCGAACCTCGACCAAGTCGTCCAGAACCGACTGCAGGCCAACGACCCCCCGAGCACGTTCCAGACCTGGCCGGGCGAGACGCTGAACAAGTTCGGTGACGCCTACGCGGACATCGAGGGCGACGTCTGGAACGACGACCTCAAGAACAACTATCTGGAGGGGCCACAGGCACAGGCCCAGCTCGACGGCACCTACGTCACGGTGCCGCTGAACATCCACCGCATCAACAACCTGTTTTACAACCAGAACGTGCTGGACGACGCGGGCGTCGACCCGAGTTCGCTGTCCAGTCCCAGCGACGTCGTCGACGCCTGTGCGACAATCTCCCAAGAGACCGACGCGGTCCCCTTCGCCCACCAGACCAGCGGCACCTGGTCGACGACCCAGCTCTGGGAGACCATCCTGCTCGCCGAGGGCGGTATCGACGGCTACGAGGCCTTTACCAACGGTAACGGCAACCGCTCCGACGTCAAGGCGGCGCTCGACTCCGTCGTCGCACTGTCGGAGTACTACCCCAGCGACGCCTCCTCGCTGAGCTTCACCGAGGCCAACACGCTGGTGATGGATGGCAACGCCGCGTTCATCCACCAGGGCGACTGGGCCGCCGGCGCCTACGGCAACGCCGACGGCTTCAATTACGGCGAGCAGTGGGGCCAGATAACCTATCCCGGGACGAGCGGGAGCTACCTGCTGAACATGGACTCGTTCCCGTTCCTCGCGAACAACCCGTCGCCGGAAGCGACCAAGACGTTCCTCAGCTACTGTGGCAGCGCCGAGGGACAGGTACTGTTCAACGCCGAGAAGGGGTCGATTCCGCCCCGCAGCGACGCCGACGTCTCCCAGCTCAACCAGTTCCAGCAGGACCAGTACGAGGACTTCAACAACGCCGACAACCAGCCGCCGTCCGTCGAGCACGGGCTGGCGGTCTCGCCGGGTATCAAGACGAACATCAGTTCGGCGTTCAGCGGCTTCCTGGAGAGCTACGACGCCGACGCGACTGCCGACGCGCTCCTCGAATCGTTCAACTAACCGGGCACTCCCCAATTTATGCGTAACCCACTGACAATACTTCGACGCCGCCTGCCCGGGGGGCGGGATGTCCGCACAGACGGCGGGACAGCGAGCGCCGCCGACGATGGCAACTCGCTGCTCGACCGCGACTCGGTCCGCTCGGCCCCGTTCTGGCTCCCGCCGGCGCTGCTGGTGGGCGTGTTCGTCTACGGCGCCATCGGCTGGAACGTCCTGCTGTCACTGACGGACTTCAGCGGGCTCGGCACTCCCGATTACGGCTCGCTGGACTTCGAGAACTACGTCGTCGCCTTCCAGGGCGGGACGCCGTCCTGGTCGGAGCTCTCGGTCGACCCTATCTGGAACTCCCTCCAGAACACGGTCCTGCTAATCGTCGGCTTCGCGGTGGTCTGTCTGGTGCTCGGACTCCTGCTCGCCATCCTGGTCGACCAGGAGATCCGCTTCGAGAACACCTTCCGGACCATCTACCTGCTGCCGATGAGCCTCTCTTTCGTCGTGACGGCGAAGTTCTGGCTGTACATGTACAACCCCCAGACCGGGCTCATCAACATCGCGCTGGGCGCTGTCGGCATCGGCCCCGTCGAGATCGTCCAGAACCCCGACCTGAAGCTGGCCGCGGTCGCGTTCGCGCTGGTCTGGCAGTTCAGCGGCTACGCGATGGTGGTGTATCTCGCCGGACTGCGGGCTATCCCGGACAGCCACTTCGAGGCCGCCCGCGTCGACGGCGCGAGCACCGTTCGGATGTACTGGCGGGTCATCATCCCCCAGCTCCGGACGGCGACGGTCAGCGCGCTCGTCGTGTTGACCGTGTTCGCGCTGAAAGCGTTCGACTTCCTCTACTCGATGTACGGCTACCAGCCGGGCCCGTCCGCCGACATCCTGGCGACCCGGATGGTCCGTGAGGCCTACAGCAACGGCAACTGGGCGTACGGCTCGGCCATCGCCGTCGTCCTCTTCGTCATGGCCCTCGCCATCGTCTCGCCGTACATCTACTCGCAGTACAAGCGAGGTGCGCTATGAGCTTCGGCACGTCCACCGACGAGGAGGCCGGAACGGACACCGGCTACCCCCTGCGCCGCGTCGGGCTGTACGTCTTCCTGGCCGCGATGGCGGTGTTCTACCTCATCCCCATCGAGACCGGCGTCGTGACGGCCTTTACCGACCCGGCGACGTACTCCGGGCAGTTCCCGTATCTGCCGCCGCTGGAGCCGCTCGTCTCCGGGACCGGCGAGTTCTCCGTCCAGCCGTGGACCAACGCCTTCGACCTGCTGGGCCAGGGGCTCGTCAACAGCCTCATCCTCGTCGTCCCGGCGACCATCCTCTCGGGGCTGCTTGGCAGCATGGCCGCCTACGGGCTGACGACCATCAGCTGGCGCGGCCAGATAGCTATCTACATCCTCTTCGTCGCGGGCATCTTCATCCCGTACCAGGCCGTGCTCGTGCCACTGACGCAGTTCTGGTACAACGTCGTCCCGCTGCGGACGGCGTTCCAGCCACTCACCGTGTTGCCGTTCGTCCAGGAGTACCACTGGAAGCTGGTGGCGCTCATCGTCACCCACACGGCCTACGGCCTGCCAATCTGTACGCTGCTGTTCCGGGCCCACTACAAGAAGCTCTCCGACGAGATGGTCGAGGCCGCCCGGCTCGACGGGGCCTCGATATACCGCATCTACCGCCGTATCATCCTCCCGCTGTCGATACCGATGTTCGCGGTGGTGTTCATCTACCAGTTCACCCAGATATGGAACGACCTGCTCTTTGCGCTCACCATCGTCCAGTTCGGCGACGCGTCGGTGGTGACTCAGGAGCTGGTCGGTATCGGCGTCTCCCAGTCGGGGACGAACTTCCCGCTCCGGATGGCCGGAGCACTCGTCGCCGCGCTCCCGACGCTGCTCGTGTACGTGCTGTTCGGCGAGAAGTTCGCGAAGGGAGTGGCGGCATGATTCCAACACGACAACAATGGCAGAACTAACACTCGACAACGTAACGAAGGTCTTCACCGAGGACGACGGTAACGAAATCGTCGCCGTCGACGAGGTGAACGTCGACATCGACGACGGCGAGTTCCTCGTCCTCGTCGGCCCGTCGGGCTGTGGCAAGTCCACGACCCTGCGGATGATAGCCGGGCTCGAAACCGTCACGCGCGGCGAAATCGCCCTCGACGGCGAGCGAATCAACGAGAAACAGCCCGCGGACCGCGACATCGCGATGGTGTTCCAGTCCTACGCGCTGTACCCGCACATGACCGTGCGGGAGAACATGAGCTTCGGGCTGGAGGAGTCGACCGACATGACCGACGACGCCATCGCCTCGACCGTCGAGGAGACGGCCGGGATGATGGGTATCGGCGACCTGCTCGACCGCAAGCCCGCCGACCTCTCGGGCGGCCAGCAACAGCGGGTCGCGCTGGGGCGGGCCATCGTGCGGGACCCCGAGGCCTTCCTGATGGACGAACCGCTCAGCAACTTGGACGCGAAGCTCCGGGCGACGATGCGCACCGAACTCCAGCGGCTGCAGGCCGAACTCGGCGTCACCACCGTCTACGTCACCCACGACCAGACCGAGGCGATGACGATGGGCGACCGCATCGCAATCCTCGACGACGGGGTCCTCCAGCAGGTCGGGACGCCGCTGGAGTGTTACCACACCCCGAACAACCAGTTCGTCGCGGGGTTCATCGGCGAGCCGTCGATGAACTTCTTCGAGATGGACGTCCGGGACGGCTCGCTACGCGGCGACCGCTTCGACTACGAACTCACGCCCGACCAGCGCGAGGCCGTCGGTGACGCCGACCGCGTCACGCTCGGTATCCGCCCGGAGGACATCGAGGTCAGCTTCGAGGGCAGCGACCGCCACCAGTACGACGTGTTCGTCGACGTGGTCGAACCCCGCGGCGACGAGAACACCGTCCACCTGACCTTCGACCAGGGCGTCGAGGAGCCCGAGACGTTCACCGCGACCATCAGCGGGCTGCGCCACATCCAGTCGGGCGAACCCGTCGTCGCGACGCTCCCGCCGGACTCGATACACCTGTTCGACGCGACGACCGGGGCGGCGCTGCACAACCGCTCGCTGGAGACGACCGAGGTCACCGAACAGCTCACCTGAGCCACGGCGGCCGCGGTGTCGTCGGGAACAGTGCATACTAACGAACTCAGCCGAAAGCCACCATCAATGACACGGGAACGCCTTCGTGACAACCTCCGATTGCTCGGGCTCTCGTCGAAGGAGGTCGAGGTCTACCTGACCATCCTCGACCACGGGACCGTCACGGTCAGTCAGGTCGTCGACGAGTCCGACGTGTCCCAGCGACACGTCTACCAGATGTGCGAACAGCTCGACGAGCGGGGGCTCGTCGTCCTCAACGACCACGTCAGGCCGTCGGTCGTCCGGGCCCAGCGGGCCGACAGCGCCGTCGGCAGTATCGGCGGCCGCCTCGACGAACTCGAGGCCGACATCGCCAGCGAACTCGCGGACGAGGACGTCTCGGACCTGGAAGTCGAGCTCATCAAGTCCGGCCAGACGCTGGTCAAACGCTGGCAGCGCGATATCGAGTCGGCCACCGGGGAGGTGTTTCTCTGCCTGCCCGCCGCGGTGTTCGCCCAGTTCAGCGACGGGCTGGCCGACGCTATCGACCGCGGGGTCGCCGTCTACGTGCTGGTGACCGACCCGGGACTGGACGCGTTCGACCCGGGCGACGTCGACGGCCACGCGACGCTCGCGCGGACGTGGCGACACGAACCCCGCCCGCTGCTCACGGTCGACAGGGAGCGCATGGTGCTCGACGACCCGAAGCTGCTCGTCGACGCGAGCGGCGGCAGCGCGATATCGCTCACCCGGTCGGCCGTCGCCGGGAACCTCTTTAGCACGTATCTCAGCAACTTCTGGCAGATCGCCACGGAGGCGTACTGCTGTGAGCGGGACCAGCTGCCACAGTCGTACGCGACGCTTCGACAGGCCATCGTTCAGGCGACGCTGCACCAGCGGGACGGCGCCGAACTGACGGCGACGATTACGGCCGAGTCGACGACGTCGGGGGAGATAGTCGAGATGGCAGCGGTCCCGGTCGTCGAGATTCGCCAGGGCCTGCTCGACCCCTTCACCAACGAGTTCCCCATGGAGAACAGCATCTGCGTCGAGTACGAGGGCGACGTGGTCTCGGTGGGCGGGGTGAAGTCGGTCATCGAGGCGTACGAGGCACTGGATATCAGGCTCGAACGGGCCGACTGAGCCGGCGGAGAAGCCGACCGGCTACTCGTCCCGGAGGAGGTAGTCGTTCTCCAGCGTCTCCGAGACCACCCGGCACAGCGACTCCAGTTCGGACTCGACTTCGGCGGCGTCGCTGGCCAGCGCCTCGCGCGCGTCGTCGGAGAGGTCCGGCACGCGGTAGCCGACCGCCCGGTCCGCGGGGTGCCAGTAGAAGTCCAGCTGGTCGAACAGGCCGTGGCGCACGAGCACCTCGAACTCGCTCTCTGTCAGCCCCGTCCCCGTCGTCCACTCCTCGAACCCGTCGGCCCACGCCCCGTCGGCCAGCATCGCTTCGAGTTCGTCTCGGCGGTAGTCGTCACCCGCGTCCTCGTCGACGTCGATAGCTTCGTAGCGCTCGCGGGACTGCGGGTCGGTCAGCGACGGCGGGTCGGGCGGTGAAACGTCGAGTGCCATGCGGTATCTTGTCCGCCCACTAACAAATTTGCTGGGGCGTCAGCCCAGCCGGGCGAAGGCGAACTCGGTCGAACTGCCCAGCGGGTCGTCGGCCGTCGCGGTCCACACGTCGTCGAAGCCGGCGTCGGTGAGCTGGTCCAGCGTCGCCCGCCGGCCGGGCGCCGAGAAGAACATCGAGCCGCCCATCCACCCGCGTCGGACGGTCTCGAAGGCCCCGCTCGGGAGCGTCGTGAGAACCACCCCGCCGGGACGCAACGCGCGAGCGAACTCACGGTACACCTCGGGGTGGCGCTCCCGCGGGACGTGAAAGACCGCGTGATAGGCGGTGACGCCGTCCACGCTGTCGTCGGCCACGGGCAGCGCGGCCATATCGCCCTGGACCAGCCGCGCCTCCGGGACGGTGTCGCGGGCGAGTTCCAGCCCCCGCCGGGAGAAATCCAGCCCGACGGCGCCGGCGGGGAGGTTCGCAAGCGTCCGTGCCCCGTCGCCACAGCCCACGTCGAGGACGGTCGGATTCGGCGGTAGCTCCGCGAGCAGGTCGTCGACGAGCGCCGCGTCCGAGCCGTCGGGGTCCCGCCGCTGTGCGTACGTCTCGGCCACCTCGTCCCAGGCGCGGCGTACCTCGTTGGGGTCCATACGCGGGCTAGGGGCGCTCGCGGTATCAGTCGTTGGGCGCTCGCCGGGACGGAACGCTTGTGTCGCTACACTCCCGGGACCCGGTATGGACAGCGACCACCGGGCCGTCGCGGTCGGGGCACTGGCCGAGCGCGAGTACGAGCGGGCCGGCGACGAGTACAGCCGGGCGGGGTGGGACCGACTGGCCGAGCCACGCGAGGGCCGCTCGCCGTTCGACCCCGACGAGAAGGGGTGGGTCGGACGGGCGCTGCAGCGACTGGTCCTCGCCGGCGTCTGCTACCGCGTCGCCGGGCTGGACGACCGCGCGAGCGCCCGGGCGCGGGAGGGTGTCGCGGTGGCTCGGGACCTCCGGAACGCGCTCGTGGAGCCCGCCCAGCGGGCCTGTCTGCTGGAGTTCGCCGCCGACTTCCGGGTCGCCGGCGGGCTGGAGGGCGTCGGCGAGGCGTACGACGACGCCCGGGTGGCCTACGAGGACGCCGCCGACACCGTCGAGTCGGTCGACGCGCTGACGACGACGCCGCTGTTTCAGGGCGCCGCGGGGGCGCTCCGGCAGGTCGCCCGCGGGCTGGAAAACGGCGAGGTCGCGGTGTCGTGGCACGACCTCCACGGCCCGGACCCCGCCGATGTCGGGCGCTTTCTCGCCCACCGCGTGCGGTTCAAACGGCAGCGGTTCCCGAGTCTGCTCGACCGCGCCGTCGAGGCGGGCTATCTGGCCGCCCCGCGCGGGACGACCGAGTACGACAACGCGAGCTTCCGCTGTCCGGACTGCGGGTCGACCGACGTGAACTGGGTCACCGACCACACGCTCTGTCTGCGCTGCTCGACGCCGATGGCCGAACGGTAGCTACTCCATGACCGACCGCGGTCGCTTCAGGTAGAAATCCTGCTCCATCACGCGCTCGTACACCTCGTACAGCGTCCGGACGGCGGCCTCGTCGGGCGAAAAGTCGATGTACGGGGCGACGTGGTAGGCCTTGGCGCTGGTCAGGAAGAAGTAGAGGGTGCGGAGGTGGGCCGGCGTCGCGTCGACGACGCCCAGCGACCGGCCGCCGAGGTCGTCCGAGAAGTCGTTGAGCATGGCCGCGATGTCGTCGTTGAGCCGCTCGTCCGGGCGTTCGAGCGTCGTCCCGAACGTCTGTTCCAGCAGCTCGCTGGTCGCTCGCACGAACGGGTTCGAGCCGACGCCGGTCGGGTCGACGGCGGCGAACCGCTCGTAGAGGGACAGCAGCGCGGCCAGTTCGGCCTCGGTCACGGCGACCGGGCGAACCGGGTCGCCCTGTGGCAGTGCGTAGTCGGGAAAAGAATAGGAACTCGGGTCCGGCACCTTCCCGAACACCGTATCGAGACTCATAGCCGCAGTACGGGCCCGGGCCAGCTAACTGTTGGGGCGGCGCTCCGCCGCCGTCGGTGCCACCGGCACGGCGCGACCGCGGGCGAACTCCCGAATCGGGTAGTGGCCCGCCGTGTGGGTCTCCGCCTCGATACGTTCCAGGGCGGGGTGGTCGGCCATCCGCGGCAGGAACTCCCGGTTGAGGTGGCAGTTCCCGCCGGCACGGGCCCACAGCGGCGTCAGGAGGTCCTGTGACCGGCCGACGAGGCCCGACGAGCGGACGTGCTCGAAGAAGCGAAACTCCCCGTCCGGCTTCAGGACGCGCGCAATCTCCGCGAGCGCCCCGTCGATGTCGGGAATCGAACAGAACACGCAGCTGGCGACGACGGTGTCGACGCTGTCGTCGACAAAGGGGAGCCGTTCGGCACGCGCCGCGACCACGTCGCCGTCGAAGGACACGTCGGTCAGCCGCCGGGCCAGCCGCCTGTGCATCCCGGGGTCCGGCTCGACCGCGCAGTACGTCTCCAGCGCCGCCGCCTCCCGGTCGAGATACGGCAGCATGGTCCCCGTTCCGGCCCCGATTTCGACGACCGTCCCGGCACAGCCACTCGCCAGGTACTCCCGGTGTCTCGGCGCCTGCCGGTGTTCGAAGTAGACGTTGATGTAGTCGTACAGCCGCGCAATCCACGGGTGGAACCGGACGGTGTCTCCCATTCGGTCTGGTCGTAGTCAGCTACCGGTGCCAGCTACTAAATACTGCGCGGCTGATTGCCGAAATATGGCATCCTGGTCCGCGGTGGCCCGGTCCGGAGAGACTATCGCGTGCCCCCCGACGGGACAGACGATTCGGTTCCTGCAGACCGGCGCGGAGACCGACGGCGAGTACGCCCGGGTCGCGATTACTATCGCGGCCGACGCGACGAGACGCAACTCCGTCACGCACGTCCACCCGCACCAGACCGAGACCATCGCCGTCCAGTCGGGGGTGCTGGGCGTCGCAAAGAACGGCAACCGGGGGACGCTGTACCCCGGCGAGTCCGTGACGTTCGAACCGGGGGACGCCCACGCGTTCTGGAACGCCGGCGACGGGGAACTCGCCGTCGAGACCGAACTGCGTCCCGCGATGCAGGCCGAGCTGTTCATCCGGTTCACCTACGGCCTCTCCCAGGTCGGGCGCGTGTCGCCGTCGGGCATCCCGCTGAACCCGCTTCGGCTCGGCCTCCTGATGGACGAGTTCGAGGGGCACGTCTATCTCGCGGGGCTGCCGATTCCGATACAGAAGTTCGGTGCGCGGGTTCTGGGGCCGCTGGCCCGGGCCGCCGGCTACTCCCTCGACCTCGACGAGGGGTACGAGCGGGCCTGATGCGTCGCGTGTGTCACCGGGGTCGGCCTACTCCTCGACGCCCGCCAGCAGCTCCATCCCGTAGGCGATGTGGAGGACGGTGCTCGCCTCGCCCGCCTCGTACACCAGTTCGTCCCGGGCGTTGACGTGGTCGAGTACGGCCTGTGAGGCGTGGGACGGGGCGGCGGCGATACCGCAGTCGGCGTCGGCGAGCCACTCCATCACCCGCAGGTCGCTCTTGGAGTCGCCCATCGCCAGCGCGAAGGGGTCGCCGATGTCGAGCACGTCGAGTGCCTCCCTCACGCCGGTCGGTTTGTCCAGTTCCAGACTGACAAGCTCGGCGGCGTCGCCCTCGTAGTAGCCCACGTCGAGGCGCCGGAGGGCGTCCAGAAACTCCGACGGCGCCGAATCGAGGTCGCCGTCGTGGGCCACGCCGCCGGCCTCGAACACCGCCGCGATCTCGGGGTCCGTAGCGAAGTAGGTCCGGGCGAACAACGCGGGGTCGGCCACGTCGACGTCGACGGCCGCGGCGAGTGACTCGCCGATGAGCCCACAGAAGTACCGGATGGCCTCGTCGATGACCGCCACCGCGGCGTCGCTACCGACTTCCGCGTTGGGTTTGATGGTGACGTTGAACTCGTTGCCCTGCAGGTGACAGCCGTGGCGGACGCTGTCCGGGGCCGCCGAGAGCACCCGCCCGCGCACGTCGTCGAACGTCTCGACGATGACCGGGTCCAGTCGCTCGTAGAGCAGCCGCTTGGTGTCGGCCCCGTGGTTCGGCGTGAACACCGCGTTGCCGGTCTCGTAGACGATGCTCATCGAGCCCGAAGAGACCACCTCGTTGCCCAGCCCCTGTATCATGAACCCCTTGACGTTCTCCAGCGTCTGGCCGGTACAGACGACGATGGGGACGCCCCGCTCGTGGAACTCCGTCAGGAGATACAGCGTGTGGCGGGGAATCTCGTTGTCGGTGTCGCCGGCCGACCGGAGCGTCTCGTCGACGTCGAGCACCAGCACGTTCACCGTCCGTCCGTACTTCGAGTACAGGTCCAGCGCGGTGAAGGCCTCCTCGCGGGTCAGGCGCGCGGCGAGTTCGGCGTAGGGCTCGGGGAACCGCTCGACGACGGCCGCCTTCCGCTCGTCCAGTTCCGTCTTCGCGCGCTCCCACTGGTCCAGCGCGACGGTCGAACTGAGCGGCGGAAAGAGGTCGACGACTTCCTGATAGGCCCGCAACGTCTCCGTATCCACCGTCTCGTACAGCCGGTAGAGTCGGTCGTACTGCTCCATTACCGGTAGGTCCGCGGGCCGATACTTCAGTGTACGGTCGAAAAAATGGGCTGTCAGTCAGTGTTCGTCGCCCCCGTCCGTCAGGACGGACAGGTCGTCGCCCGCCTCGTTGAGGAACTCCGGGAGCTCCTCGTCCTCCGCTTCGTCCGCTGTGTCCGTTCGCTCGGTCGTCCAGTCGGAAATCTCACCGGGGATGTCGCCTCTGTGGTGACACATGCACGTTCACCGGTCCACCCTACGGCCCCGAGTGTGTTAACTCTTGACACTACCGTCGCCGACTGGGACAGTCTCAAGTCGGCACGCCCGCTACCGGGGACAAGAGCATGGGGGAGACGCCAGGAGACATCCAGCAACTCGACGAGCGGACCGTCGAGCGCATCGCCGCCGGCGAGGTCGTCGAGCGACCGGCCTCGGTGGTGAAGGAACTGGTCGAGAACGCCATCGACGCCGACGCCGACCGGGTGACGGTCGCCGTCGAGGACGGCGGCCGGGGGGGTATCCGGGTCACCGACGACGGCATCGGGATGGACCGGGCGGCGGTCCAGCGCGCCGTCGAGCAACACACCACCTCGAAGATCCGGGACATCGAGGACCTGGAGGGCGGCGTCGCCACCCTGGGGTTCCGGGGCGAGGCGCTGCACGCCATCGGCGCGGTGTCCAGACTGACTGTCACCACGCGCCCGCGAGGGGGAGATACGGGGACCGAACTCGTCGTCGAGGGCGGCGAGGTCACGTCGGTCGGCCCCGCCGGCTGTCCCGAGGGGACGACCATCGAAATCGAGGACCTCTTCTACAACGTCCCCGCCCGCCGGAAGTATCTCAAGCAGGCCTCGACCGAGTTCGCCCACGTCAACAGTATCGTCACCAGCTACGCGCTGGCCAACCCCGACGTGGCCGTCTCGCTTTCCCACGACGGTCGGGAGACGTTCGCCACGACGGGTCAGGGCGACCTGCGGGAGACCGTGATGTCCGTCTACGGGCGGGAGGTGGCCGAATCGATGATCGCGGTCGAGGGTGCGAACCTCCCCGACGGCCCGCTCGACGGCGTTACGGGGCTGGTCTCACATCCCGAGACCACTCGCGCGGGCCGTGAGTACCTCTCGACGTACGTCAACGGCCGCTACGTCCGGGCCAAAACGGCCCACGATGCCGTCGTCGACGCCTACGGCACCCAGATTGCGCCGGACCGCTACCCCTTCGCCGTCCTCTTTCTCGACGTGCCCGCCGGCGACGTGGACGTGAACGTCCACCCGCGCAAGATGGAAGTGCGGTTCGTCGACGACGACGGGGTCCACGAGCAGGTCCGGACCGCCGTCGAAGACGCCCTGCTGGAAGACGGGCTGCTCCGCTCGTCGGCCCCGCGGGGGCGCTCACAGCCCGAGCAGACCGAAATCACGCCCGGGCGGTCGGCGGAGGGAGCCGACGGGGCGACCGAGCGCGACGAGTCGGCGGATGCCGAGCGGACCGGCGCGGACCGACCGGGGGCGGCAGACACCACCGCGTCGACGGCGACCGACGACACCACCGCTTCGGGTCGAACGACCGAGGAGCGCTCGGGGAGTTCCACGCCGTCGACAGCCCGCGACACCGCCGACCCGGCGGACCCGCCCGACGACTCGAACTCGGGGGCGGCGTCGTCGGCCCGGACGACGGAGTCGACCCCGTCCGACCCCGAGCGGAAGTTCTCCGGCGACCACGACCAGACCCACCTCGGCGACGCGCCCGAGACCCGCCACGACACGCTGCCGTCGATGCGGATTCTCGGCCAGCTGCAGGACACCTACGTCGTCGCCGAGACCGACGACGGGCTGGTCCTGGTCGACCAGCACGCCGCCGACGAGCGGGTCAACTACGAGCGCCTGCAGGCGGCCTTCGCCGGCGAGACGACGACGCAGACGCTCGCCGAACCGGTCGCGCTCGAACTCACCGCCAGGGAAGCCGCGGTGTTCGAGGACCGCAGCGACGCGCTCGCCAGTCTGGGCTTTCACACCGCCCGCACCGGCGAGCGCACCGTCGAAGTACGGACGCTGCCGGGTGTCATCGCCGACGCCGCCGGCCCCGACATCGTCCGCGACGTGCTGGGTGCCTTCGTCGACGGGGAGAGCGAGGCCGCCACGACGGTCGAAGCGGCCGCCGACGAACTGCTCGGCGACCTCGCCTGCTACCCCTCCGTCACCGGCAACACGTCGCTGACGGAGGGGTCGGTCCGCGATTTGCTGGCGGCGCTCGACGACTGTGAGAACCCCTACGCGTGCCCGCACGGGCGACCGACTGTCATCGAGGTAGAGTTCGCGGAGCTGGAAGACCGATTCGAGCGGGACTACCCCGGCCACTCGGGGCGGCGGGACTGAGAAGTCGACGCGTCGCGCGAGGCGATGTCGCGTCGGCCGTGGATTCCGTGTCGTCCGGGCTGGGGCAACTGGCGTCGGCTGTGTCCCGTTTATTCTCGTTTATCCGTTTCGGTTGGCGTTAACTCGGTCCAAAACGGGCCGAAGACGGGCTTAGCGTCGACCCGCATGAAGTGGGTGGATGGTACGTATCTGGTACGATGAAGATAGAACGTATCACCCTGACCGGGGTCGGCGCGGTGTTCCTCGTCGCCGCCCTCGCGACGCTGCTCCCGTCGCTGGCTCCCGGCGGCGTCGACTGGCACCAGCTGTTCAACTACCTGCTGTGGGGGACCACGGTGCTGTTCACCGGGACCGCGCTCGTCTGGATCGTCCTGACCTACGTCGTCGGGCGTGGCTACGAGGAACCCGACCCCGTCCACGGCGGCGACGACATTCAGGTCCGCATTCTGACCGTCGACGCCGCGGCCGTGGTCCAGCAAACCGTCGACTCGCTGCCCGAAGAACTCGACGACGTCCGCGTCGTCGCCGAAGCGGACATCGACGTCGCGGGCGCGACAGTCCACGTCGTCCCCGACGCGTTCGACTGCGACGCGGTCCGGAAGGGCCGGGCCATCGAGTGGGCCCGGCGGACGCTCGACTGCGAGCGCGAGTTCGTCTGCTATCTGGACGAGGACAGCGTCGTCGACTCGTTCGACGGGCTCCCGGCCGCCGACGTCGTCCAGCTGCGCGAACAGCCCCGCCGCACGGGGTCGGTGTGGACCTACCTCGCCGACGTCTACCGGATGGGCGTCCAGGTCGAACAGCGCGCCTTCGCGCGGCTCTCTATCCCGCTGTTCGCATGGGGCGGCGGCATCGCCGTCCGCAGCGACCTCGAAGACGAGGTCACCTGGGACCGGGAGACCATCGTCGAAGACACCGCCTTCGTCTGGGCGGCCGCCCAGCAGGTCGATATCGACTTCGAGCTCGCGACGACGACCTGCCGGAACGAGGCCCCGCCGTCGCTGACCGAGATTCTCCAGCAGCGACGGCGCTGGGCCGCCGGCAACGTCGAGGCCTCGACCGACCTCCCGCTGGGCTACCAGCTGTTGACCCGCGTGCGCAACTACGCGTGGGCGCTCTCGCCGGTCGTGACGATGGTCGTCGTCCCGCTGTCGCTGCTCGGCGTCGGTGCCGGTGCCGGCGGTCTCTTTGCCGCCGTCTCCCTGCTACTCGGCGCGTTGACGCTGTTCTGGTATCTCCGCGGCGTCAGCTACTACGGTCGGGAGCAGCTCCCGTTGGCCGTCGCCGTGCCGCTGGCTCCGCTCATCACCGTCGTCCACTCGATGGGGACCGTCGCGGGCATCCTCGCGCCGCCCACGGAGTTCCGCGTCACGGAGAAGGTAGGATGACTCCCTGAAACAGCCGGTTGAACTAAACCCCTGTCAATCGATGGGTGGACCATGTCAATCGTTTCCTTCGGTGACACGGCGCTGCGGTTCTCGACACGGGACGGGGTACGCTTCGAGAGCGCCCGCGAGGTCGGGCTGCACGTCGACGGGATGTCGAGCAACGCCGCGGCCGTCGCCAGCCGACTGGGCGCGGACGCCGTCTGGCTCTCCAAGCTCGCCGACACGCCGCTCGGCCGGCGCGCCGTCGCCGAACTCCACGAGCACGGACTGGAGACGGAAGTCGTCTGGGCCGACGCCGACAGCGGTCGGCACGGCCTGAAGTTCCACGAGAGCGGGACCCCGCCTCGCGAGTCCCGACTCATTCAGGACCGGGCCGACACGGCGATGGCGACGGTGACGCCGGGCGACTTCCCGATGGGGCGCATCCAGAACGCCGACGCGGTGTTCACGACGGGCTCCATGGCGGCGCTGTCGGACCAGGCGGCCGAGACGGCCGGCGCCCTCCTCAGGTCTACCCCGGGGCTCCGGGCGCTGGACCTAGACTTCCACCCGGGTCTCTGGAGCGCCGAGGACGCCCACGACACCCTCACGGACATCTTCGACCCGGTCGAGCTCCTGTTTGCCAGCGAGGACCAGGCCAGAGCCGTCTTCGACCGGACGGGGTCGCCCCGGGAACTGGTCCACACCATCGCCAGCGACTACGACTTCTCCCACGTCGTCCTCACCCGAAACGAGTACGGCGTCGTCGGCTACCACGACGGCGTCCTCCACGAACAGGACGCCTTCGAGACGGCCGCGACCGACAGCGCCGGCCAGCACGCCGCCCTCGTCGGCACCGTCCTCCAGCAACTCACCGCCGGCGCCGCGACCGACGAGGCACTGGCACACGGGGCCGCGGCCGCGGCGCTGGTCCGGACGATGTCCGGTCCGCTGACGCCGCTCGAAGCCGACGACGTCGAGGGGCTCGTGGCGTCGGAATCGAACGGCCGATAGCGCCGACGGCCCGCTGTTCCGGCGTCTCCGAGCCGGTGGCGCCGAATCAGTAGGGGAGCCATACTGTTAAGGATGTACGTTGTTACCACTCGGGTATGGGTTCGACACGGCTTACAATCAGCCTCTGTATCGTGCTGCTTTTGGGGGGAGTCACAGTGGTCCCGGTGGCCGTCACCGCCCAGCAGGACCGGGTCACTATCACCGCCACTATCGTCGACCAGGACGGGCGGGCGGTCGGCAGCGGCGTCGGCGTCACGGCCACCTGGGACGGCGGCTCGGTCAGCGAGACGACGGCTTCGAGCGGACAGGTCCTGCTCGACGTGCCCGAGGGAGCGAACGTCTCCATTCAGGTCGACGACGACCGGTACATCCGCAACATCCCGTACACCGTCGAGGACGCGTCCACCGAATCGGTCGAGGTGCCGGTCGCGCAGTCGGCCACCGCGGAGATTACCGTCCGTAACACGGACAACGCGACCGTCGAGGGGGCCCGCGTCTTTCTGTACCGCGGCTCCGAAATCGTGACCAACCAGCGCACCGGCGCCGACGGCACTGTCGCGACGGGGGCCATCGAGGCGGGGGCCTACCAGCTCGGCATCCAGAAGGCGGGGTACTACACAACCCGCTCGCGCGTCGCCATCGCCGGGCAGGCCAGCCTGAACCGCACCATCGAGGAGGGCGAGGTGTTGCTCACCGTCTCGGTCGCGGACGACACGCTCGAACCGCCGGCGGACCTCAACGCCTCCGTCCGAATCCCGGCCGTCGGGACGCTCCAGACCGGTGCGGACGGCCAGACGGGGACCCAAGTAGCAGTCAACACGAACTACGACCTCGTCGTGACCGCGGACGGCTATCAGGAGGCGACCCGGACCGTACGCGTCGGTGAGAGCGACACGACGGTGAACGTCTCTACCGCCCGGGTCGACGAGATAAACGTCGACGCCCAGAACCAGAGTATCATCGACCAGCCCGTCAGGATGGACATCACTGACGAGTACGGTGAGCCGGTCACCGGCGCGACGGTCACCAGCGGCGGCGAGCAGGTCGGTACGACCGACGACGCCGGCGTGGTCAGAGTTACCCCCGAGTCGACCGGGAGGGTGACCTACACCATCGACGACGGTGACACCACGGAGACGGTCACTATCGAAGTGTTCGCGCCGAACGAGCTACAGGGGACTGCGACGCCGGCGGCCTCGCCGACGCCATCGGCCACTGCGTCGCCCGCGGCCGCGGAGACCACCGCGGGGGACGGCCCCGGCTTCACGCCGCTTACTGTCGTCGCGGCGGTCGCCGCGCTCTCGCTGGTCGCGTACCGACGCCGGTAGCGGGACGTTTTTTGCCGCGAAGCTCCCACTCGTTTGCATGACTGTTATCGAGGGCGTGCACACCGACCACGGCGCCAGCTTCCGCGAGGTCGGTGGCCGCCGTGTCGTCGCTGAGTACGGCCGGCCGGAACGGACCCACCGGGCGGTCCGTAACGTCGTCGGCGTCTGTGAGTTCGGCTACGGCGTCCTCGTCGTCACCGGCGAGGACCGCGTCGACTACGTGGACAACGCCGTCTCGAACCGCGTCCCCGACACCGACGGAGAGGGGGTGTACGCGCTGTTGCTGGACCCGCAGGGCCGCGTCGAGACCGACATGTACGTCTACAACGCCGGCGAGCGACTGCTCGTTTTCACCCCGCCACAGGAGGCCGAGCCCCTCGCCGAGGACTGGCAGAGCAAGACGTTCATCCAGGACGTCGACATCCGGCTGGCGACCGACGACTTCGCCACGTTCGGCGTCCACGGCCCGAAGGCGACGGAGAAGATAGCGAGCGTCCTGCATCAGGCCGCGTCGCCGGAAGCGCCGCTCTCCTTTAACCGCGGCGAGCTGGGCGACGCCGGCGTCTCGGTCATCCGGACCGACAACCTCGCCGGCGAGGAGAGCTACGACGTGGTCTGTGGCGCCGACGACGCCGAACGGGTCTTCGACACGCTCGTCAACCGTGGGCTCAACGCGGTTCCCTTCGGCTACCGTACCTGGGAGACGCTCACGCTCGAGGCCGGCTCGCCGCTGTTCGACACGGAAATCGAGGGCGCGCTCCCGAACGACCTCGGCCTGCGCAACGCCCTGGACTTCGAGAAGGGGTGTTACGTCGGGCAGGAGGTCGTCTCGCGCGTCGAGAACCAGGGCTACCCGCGGTCGCGGCTCGTTGGGCTCGCGCTCGACGGGCTCCCCGACTCGGGGGCGGCCGTGTCGGTCGGTGACGAGCACGTCGGCGAGGTGACCCGCGCCGTCGACAGCCCGACCCGCGAGGCCCCTATCGCCATGGCCAGCGTCGACTGGGACGTGCCCGACGGGGACCTCACGGTCAGCGTCGACGGCGAGGCACTCCCGGCCGAGCGGCGCGAGCTTCCGTTCGTCGACGGGTCGGCCGCCTCGGCGCGGCTGCCCAGCTACGAGTAGCCGATTCTGTCGCCCTCGTCCGTCTCGCCGGTGTCACCGGCGCCGAAAAAGCCCTCGACGGCGACCAGCGCCGTGTAGGCGGAGAAGGCCGCCAGACACATGCCGCCGAACTGTACCAGGGCGGTCAGCGGTGCCCCGACCGAGTCGTACTGCAGCGGCGCGACGATGAGCCAGAGTCCGAGGACGGTCGCCATGACGCCGGCCGCGAAACTCGGGAGTCCCCGCTCGCGGATGGTCTGGAAGTTCTTCCCCGCAAAGACCGCGCCGACGACGGCCGAGAGCGTCACGCTCCCGCGAATGCCCGGCTGTGCGCCCAGCGCCAGCGGCGCGACGAACGCGACCAGACAGCCAAGCAGTGCGACGACGCCCGATGCGACGGTGAAACGCGATGCGTCCATACCCCGTGCTAGCGGCCCGCGCGGTAAACAGGTTCGGCGTCTCTCACTCGACGAGCGGCAGAACGATACCGAACACGAGTGGCGAGAACAGCGCCAGCAGGATACCCAGCGCTTCCATGTCGGTCAACAGCAGGTTCCCCCAGCCCGGCAGCGGTCCGACGAACGCGTGGGCGGCGAGTTCCCCCAGTGCGCCGAGCGCGAACAGCCCGACACCGAGCAGGAAGCCGCGTTTGGCGAGCGTCGCGTGGTCCATACTCTTGTACTGTCCCATACACGCCGGGTTGCCACCACTCGACTAACCGCTTTCGCTTCGGGCGGAAAGCATATGTCGGGCTTTGGCCTATAGCCGCCGATGAACGGCTTTGGCTCACTCGTCGAACCGCTCGGACGACTACTCGCCGCTCTGGCGGCCGCCTTGCTGACGGTCGTCGGCGCGCTCACGGAGAATGCCGGCGTCGCGGACCTGCTCGCCGGCCAGTCGGTGTTCGGCCTCTGGGAAGTCGGCATGGGCGCACTGTTGCTGTACGTCGGCGTCTACATGCTCGGCTACAGGCAGGTGTGGCTGGGTCTCCGCGGCGCGGCGAACTGATCAGGACCGCGACAGCAGCGCCTTCAGCTGCTCGCGGGAGAACAGCGTCGAGGGACGGTCCATGTGGACCCCGATTTCGCCCTCGAACGCTTTCATGCCGGCTTTCTGGACCATCTTCGGGACCGAGTAGCCGGCCCGCACGGCGTGGCCCAGCCGGATATCGTCCCGGAGGTCCTCGCGCCAGGCCCGCTCGTAGTCGCCCAGCGTCGCTGGGTCGTCGGGGTCTATCTCCCGGGCGGCGTGGTCGGCCGCCGTCATCCCGTAGAGGATGCCGCCGCCGGTGAACGGCTTGGTCTGGGCGGCCGCGTCGCCGACGAGGAACGACCGCGAGCCGGTGACGCGTTTCGGTGGGCCGATGGGGATGAGTCCGGAACAGCGCCGGGTCACGTCGGCGTCGTACCCATCGCAGAACGCCTCGAAGCGCTCGCGGGCGTCGTCGCCCGGCGGCACGGCCAGTCCGTACTCGACGCCGGCCTCGCCGCGGGGGATGCGCCAGGCGAAGAACTTCGGGACGGTGAGGTGAACGTCCACGAAGTCTTGGTGGTCGGCGGTGTCGTCGAAGCCGAGCACGCCGTGGAGTAATTCGTCGGGTTCGGGGAGAGACAGCTCCCGGCGAACGCGGCTCTTCGGGCCGTCACAGCCCGCGACCAGTTTCGCGCGATGCGTTTGGACCTCGCCGTCGTCGCCCCGAACCTCGACGGTGACGCCGTGCCGGTCCTCCTCGACAGCAACGACAGTGTGGCCCTCCCGCAGGTCGGCCCCGGCCTCGCGAGCGAGCTCCGCGAGGTGCTTGTCGAGTCCCACGCGGTCGATGACGTTCGAGATGACCTCGTCCTTGTAGAACGGGTGGTCGTCGCTGCCGGGGCCGCCGGTGTGGAAGCGCGCGCCGCTGATTTCGTTCTGGAACAGCTCCCCGCGAGCGCCTTCCGTGAACTCCCAGATGTCCGTGCTGACGTGGCCCGAACAGGCGAGTGGCTCCCCGACCTCGCCCTGCTCGAAGACGAGCACGTCGAGCCCGTTCCGGGCGGCCCGGCGGGCGTACCGCGAGCCCGCGGGGCCGGCGCCGACGACGACGACATCGTGCATACCGACGACGTGGGTGTCAGGGGGCAAATACCTTCTCGATTCGAACGGGCCGGCTACGTGCCGTTTGCGGCAGGCTGGCGCGGCTGGCCGCGGAGTTCGGCCATCCACCCGCCCACTCGGCCGCCGACGGCCCCGGTCAGGCCACCGAGCAAGACGACGACGGGCGTGAGAAGAGCGACGAGCAGGCCGACGCCGAGCGGCTCCGCGAGGAGGCCGCCGCTGAACACGAACACGTCGAGCAGCGTCCAGAGGCCCGGTAACGACCCGACTTCCCCGGCGTCGAAGCCCGCTGCAGCGCCGGACTCGCCGCGGCGCCCGGCGACGTAGCCGGTCAGCAGTCCGGCCCCGAAAACCGGCCAGAACGGCAGCCACGTGACGGCGCCGGGCTGTACATAGCTGTGGACGGCGAACGGTATCGAGCTCAGCCCGACGAGGAGGGCGTATCGCCGCGTGGTGGGGTCGGTGCGACGCCGCGGGAGTATCGGGGCCACGGGTCAGTATCCGGCGGCCGGTCGGGGGTGGCCACTGCGCATAGCCAGCCAGCCGCCCAGCCGCGCGCCCAGCGCGCCGACGACCACGCCCAGACCGACGATGAGGGGGAGCAACAGGGCGACGACGGCCAGCTGGACGGCGCGAAACCACGCGGGGCCACCGAGTCCGAGGACGACCACCGCGAGGTCGCCGACCATCCACAGCGCCGGTACCGAGCCGACTAACCCGGCGCGGGCGCCGACCGGCGTGCTCGACAGCCCGCGGCGCTTGGCGAGGTAGCCGACGAGTAAGGCGGCCCAGAACACCGCGCCGAGTGCGAGTTCTCTGCCGGTCTCTGCGTAGCTGAGCGTCGTGAACGGAACCGCGAGCACACCGCCGAGGAGGGCGTAGCGCCACCGCTCGGACAGTTGCTGGAGGGAACTATGGAGGGACACGCACGGAAATCACGCTCGGACGACATAATTCTTCCCGGTAGCGGTGAACCGAATCGGCCCCCGCTGCTTTCACGTCGGAGCGCAAACGGCGGGTATGGCAGAGTACCAGCCCGGTGTCTGTAACATCGGCGCGGACCAGCGCCGCGCCCGGCGGCTATCCGGTATCGGTTCCTTCGGCCTCGCCGTCGGCGTCGTCCTCGCCGTCGCCGTCGACGTGCTCCCGACGAGCGCGCTGTGGCTCACCGCCCCGCTCGCCTTCGGCGGCTGGGTCGGGCTCGTTCAGGACTACTACGGCTTCTGTGTGGCCTTCGGCGCGCTGGCTCGCTACGACCTCTCGGGCTCGGGCGGGGAGACGGGGTCGGTCGCCGAGGCCGAGGCCGTCGCCGCCGACCGCAAGCGGGCGCTGAAAATCCTCGCCGTCGCCGCGGTGCTGACCGTCCTCACGACCGTCCCGGTCGTCCTCGTCGGTGGCGCGGTCTAGCGCAGCGCGAGCGTGAAGGCGACGACGGCGACCAGCAGCAGGGCGAGCGCGAGCGGCGACTCGCCGCCGGTCAGCGTCCGTTCGAGGAGGTAGCCGGCGCCGCCGCCGGCGACCAGCGCAGTCAGCGTCGAGACGGTCCGGACGAGTTCGACCCGTAGCGTCGACGCCGCCCGTCCGACCTGTCGTCCCAGCCGGACGGCGTCGCGCGCGCTCGTCCACGCGAGCACCGCGGGCACCGCCGCGAGCAGCAACCACCCCGTCGACTTGCCGTCGATGCCCGCCAGCACGACGGCGCTGAAGAGGGCCCCCGCGCCGACTGCCAGCGGGGCGTCCCGCCGTCGGACCAGCCCCGCCGCGAGGAGGCCTCCGCCCAGCAGGGCGACTCCCAGCGGCGCTGGCGCCGGCGCGACCAGCGCCGCGACGACCAGCACGGCGACCGCGCTGGCGCCGACGCTGAACCGCGGGAGTCCGCCGGTCGGTGACTCAGGCGCGGACACGGTGGCTCACCCCCACGATACCCTCGCCCGGGTCCCAGTCGGTCACGGGAATCCCGGCCCCCCGAAGGGCCGACAGGCGCTGGCTCCGCCGGAGCCGGCCGTAGGCGCCCGACACGCTCTCCGGGGTCGTGGAGTCCGGGCTCACCACGGTGACGCTGTGGCCCGCGGCGTCGAGCGTGCGGGCGAGCGTGACGCTGTCCTCGTCGGCGACGGGCGAGACGAACAGGACCTGCACGTCGGGGTCGAGCCGGGCGGTGAGCGCGGCCACCGTCTCGGCGACGGACGGGGACGAGTCGGGGGGCAGCCACGGGACGGCGTCGTCGCCGGCGAGGGCCTCGCGCAGCCTCGCCCGCTGGTCGGGGCCGGCCCCGACCGGCGTCCAGTGGCCGCCGACCGGTATCGTCCCCACGCCGACCGGGACGCCCTCGGCGAGCAGCCCGCCGGCGACGGTGAAGGCGGCGCGCGCGGCGTGTCTGGGCGCGGGCACCCCGCCCGGCGCGGCGACGTAGGCGGCCGGCCGGGCGTCGACGAGGACGGCCACCTTCGACAGCCGGGGCTCCCGGAACTCGACCGTGGCGAGCTCGCCCGTCTTCGCCCGGTGGGTCCAGTCGATGCGGGCCGGCGGGTCGCCCGGGCGGTACTCCCGCAGCGTGTCGAACTCGACGCCGGCGCCGCTGGCGTCGCCGAGCCGCCGGCCGGGCTGGACCGTCTGCTGGCGGCGCGGTGGCTCGGAGCCGGTCGCCGGCCGGCCGAAGCCACAGTCCAGTACCGTCGGCCCGTCGGCCGCCTCGACGGTCGCCACGGTCTCAGCGGCCCCGATAGGGTCGCTCACGACGACGACCCCCGGCTCGAACGTGTGCCGGCCGGCGACGGCCTCGACGGTGTAGCTCGCGGTGGTCGCCTTCCCGGGCCGCAGCGCCGTCGTGACGCGGGGGCTCCCCTCGACGACGCTGAGACCGGCCGGGACGCCGTCGACGAGGCGGATGTCGGGCAGCGTCCGCTCGCCGGTGTTCCTGACGGTGACGGTCACCGTCACTTCGTCGCCCGTCGCCGTCGACAGCGAGCGGTCGAGTGCCACGGTCGGCTCGGGCGACCAGGCCCGCGCGGCCCCGACCAGCGCGATGCCCAGCGCCGCGGTCAGGACCACTCCCGGCCGGCCGAAGACGACGCCGACCGCGCTAATCGCCAGCGCGCCCGCGACGACGGCGGCCGTCAGCCCGGTCGAACGCTCCCGCGGGAACTCGCCCGTCGGCCAGTAGCTGTCGGTCGGGACTGTCGGGCGCTCGGCCGCCTCGGTGTCGGGCACCGGGCCGCCGACGCGGTCGGCCAGTGCCGCGACGACGCGGCGGCCCCGCCGAGCGAACGGGAGGTCCGGGCGGCCGACGGGGAGATACGCCAGCCGGGAGACCGGCGGCGCGTACCCCTCGGCGAAGAAGGCGGCGGCCGCCTCGTCGTCGGTCCACGTCCCGTCGGCCAGCCGCTCGCGGGCCGTCTCGGCGTCCCAGCCGTCGGTCCGGCCCAGCACGTCGACCGCCAGCTCGCGGAGCGTCGCCCGGAGCCGCTCGCGGGCCGTCAGCTCCTCACTCTCGACCTGCCGGCGCCCGGCCAGCCCCATCTCGGCGAACAGGTCGGCCAGCTCCCCGCCGACAGCGCGGTAGCCCGGCCGGGACTCCGGCGTCGGCAGCGCGAACGGCTCGTCGGCGTCTGCGAGCTGTCGCACCGCCAGCCACACCGCGACGACGCCGACGCCGATGGTCAACACGACCGCCGCGGCCGTCGGGACCAGCGCCGCGCCCAGCGCCGGCACCGCGACGACGAGGAAGCCCCCCAGCCCGGCCAGCAGCCCCAGCGCGACGAGGCGGCGGTCGGTCACGGCTCGCCCTCCACGTCGAGGGACAGCTCGCTCGCCAGTGTGCGGGCGCGGGCCTCCCGCTCGCTCGTCGGTGCGGCGTCGCCGTAGCGTACCGCACAGAAGGCGTCGGTCAGCGCCGCCACCGCTTCGGGCGGGTGGCCGGCCGCCACCGCCGCCTCGGCCACGTCCGCGGGCGTCTGCCCGTCCGGGTCGAGCGGGACCGCACCACAGAGCGCCGCCCAGGCCCGGTAGACGTCGTTCGACGCGGGGACGGCCGACCCGAGGACGACGCTGTCGGCCGACGGCGCGGTCGGTTCGGGGTCGGGCCGCCCGTCGCCGGTGCCCTCCCCGTCTTCCCCGCGGGTCAGCCCGTAGAGCGCGACGGCGCTCCCGACCAGAAACAGCCCGAGGCCGACGACGACCTGCCACAGCGGGACGTCGGCCCCGTCACTGTCGTTCTCGGCAGCGATTTCGGTTCTCGTGGGCTGGTCGCGCTGCTCCCGCTCCGGCGTTCCGGTTCCCGAACCGCCGCCACCGCTTGAGTCGTTTTTCACCGTCAGCGTCGGGTCCTCGGTGTCGATGGTCGGCTCCGTCGAGACGCTGTCCAGCGAGGTGGCGACGGTCGCCAGCGCGACGACGGCCAGCGCGGCGAGCGCCAGCGGCGCGAGTCGCCGCACGCTCACGCCCCCCGCGAGGGACAGCCGGAATCGTCCGCACGCTGTCTTCCGGTCATGGGGTCACCCCTCGACGGTCGCTTCGCCGTCCTCGGCCGCCACGGTCGGCACCGGCACGGCGTCGAGCACGTCGTCGAGGATGTCGGCGGTCGCGGTGCCGTCGACGGTCGCGTCCGTCGTGCGGACGAGGCGGTGGGCGAGCACCGGCGGGGCCACCGTCGTCACGTCGACCGGCCGGACGTAGCCCCGCCCCTCGACGACGGCGCGGGCGCGGGCCGCTTCGAGCAGCCGCTGGGAGCCCCGCGGGGAGACGCCGACCTCGACGCGGGGGTCGCTGCGGGTCCGCCCGACGATGTCGACGATGTAACCGAGGATGTCGTCGTCGACGGTGACGGTCTCGGGGACGGCCTGCAGGGCGCGGACCCCGTCGGGGTCGAGCGCGGTGTCGGTCGACGGCGTCGGCGCGTCCCGCCGCGTGCGGGCCCGCAACAGGCCCTGCTCGGCCGCGGCGTCGGGGTACCCCATCGCGGTCTTGACCAGGAAGCGGTCCTTCTGGGCCGCCGGCAGCGGGAAGACGCCCTCGCTCTCGACGGGGTTCTGGGTCGCGACGACGACGAACGGCTCGGGGAGGTCGTGGGTGTCGCCGTCGACGGTCACCTGCCCCTCTGCCATCGCCTCCAGCAGGGCGGCCTGTGTCTTCGGGGGCGCGCGGTTTATCTCGTCGGCCAGCACGAAGTTCGCGAAGACGGGTCCCTCGCTGAAGACGAACTCCTCGCCGTCCTCGCGGAAGATGTGCGTGCCGGTGATGTCGGCGGGCAGCAGGTCCGGCGTGAACTGGATGCGGGAAAAGGAGAGCCCGAGCGCGTCGGCGAAACTGCGCGCGGTCAGCGTCTTGCCGGTGCCGGGCACGTCCTCGATGAGGACGTGACCACGGGAGAGCACCGCTGTCAGTACGGTTTCGAGGAAGGACTGGTCGGCGACGACGGCGGCGGAGACGGTCTGGAGGACCTCGTCGCATTCAGTGCGGGCTTTCGGAACGTCCATGTCACCGCCGCATTCCCCGCCGTGTGTAAAATAACTGACGACATTTCGCGGGCCGGTGAGCTACACCACCGCCAGCCCGTGCGGGACCTGGTCGTAACTCCCGTCCCACGCGCCGATGCGGTCCCACTCCGCCCCCCGCGGCGAGCGAAAGAGGCCGCGGTTCGTCAGCGCGAGGACGCCGCGCTCGTCGGTCGAAAGCACCGCACGCGCCAACCCGTCCGGGCCGGGCAGGCCGTCCATCGCCGGCTCCCACGTCCCGCCGGTCGTGCGGTAGACGTAGCTCTCGCCGGTCGTCGAGTGGGCCGACCGCGCGCCACGGGCCGCCGACGCGACGACGGTGTCGGGGTCGTCGGGGTGGACCGCCACGCTCCAGAGGTACCGGTGGTCGAGCCCCGCTTGCGGGTGTGTCCACGTCTCGCCGCGGTCGGTCGAGAGCGCGTAGCCGTCGCCCGCGGCGGCGTAGACGCGGTCCGGGGCGTCGGGATGCGTGGCGAGCGTGTGGTTGTCGTACCGGCCGCCGTCCGGGTGGTCGAGCCACGTGTCGCCGCCGTCGGGGCTCCGGACGAACGCGCCGGCCTCGATGGCGACGTACAGCCGGTCGGGGTCGTCGGGTGCGACCGCGAGCCAGCGGACGTGATGCGTATGCGGTCGCGGCGGGAACGACCAGCGCGAGGTGGAGTCGAGGTCGGTGAGTCCCTCGCGCTCGGTCCAGCTGTCGCCGCCGTCGGTCGAGCGATAGACGGCGCTGGGTTCGGTGCCGGCCCAGATAGTATCGGGGTCGTGGGGACTGACGGCGACGCTGGTCGCTCTGTCACCCGCGCTGAGGGCCCGCTGCCAGCTCTCGCCGCCGTCGGTCGTCCGCTGGAGCCCCGCGTCGACGGTGCCGACGAAGGCGCGGTCCGGCACTCGCTCGTCGGCCGCGACGCATTCGAGCGTTTCCCCGACGAGTCGGTCGGTCCACTCGCCGTCGCCGACCAGCAGCCGGTCCGAGAGCGCGGCGTAGTACGGTGGCATGGGTCACGGTACGGGCTCGCGGGACAGAAGTGTGTCGTCACCGAGGCTTACAGTGCATCGTGTTCTGGTGAGCAAACGCATGAACCACGACGAGTCAGAGCGCATCCGCACCGCTTTCCGGCTGTACGAGATCGGCGAGTTCGGAATGCGTGACGCGGCTGCTTTCGCCGGGCTCGGCATCGGGGAGATGATGACCGAAGCGAACGAGCGTGACATCCCGTCGAACTACGACGGCGCCGAACTGGCCGACGACGTCGAGGCGCTGCGCTGACCGACGCGAACCAGCGGTCGTGAGTGCCTTCCACGCCACCGACTAGTCGTCGTCGGCCTTCGCCGCCGCCTTCCCGTCCCGCTCGGCGCGTGGCCCCTCCAGGTCGACCGCGGGCAGGTGGTCACGCAGATATCGCCCGGTGTAGGACTCCTCGGTCCGCGCCACTTCCTCGGGCGTCCCTTCGCCGACGAGGTCGCCGCCGCCTTCGCCGCCCTCGGGGCCGAGGTCGATGACGTGGTCGGCGTTTTTCACGAGGTCGAGCTCGTGCTCGATGACCACGACGGTGTTGCCGTCGTCGGTGAGCCGGTGGAGCACGTCGATGAGCTTGCGCTCGTCCTCCGGGTGGAGGCCGGTCGTCGGCTCGTCGAGCAGGTACAGCGTCTCGCCCGAGTCCTTCTTCCCGAGCTCCTCGGCGAGTTTCACCCGCTGGGCCTCGCCGCCCGAGAGCGTTGTCGAGGGCTGGCCGAGCGTCATGTAGTCCAGTCCAACGTCTTTCAGGAGCTGCAGCCGGCGGCGGATGCCGCTGTGGCTCTCGAAGAAGTCGTAGGCCTCCTCGACGCTCATCTCCAGCACGTCCGCGATGGTCGCGCCCTTGTAGGTGACATCGAGGGTCTCGTCGTTGTAGCGGGCCCCGTTGCACTCCTCGCAGGGGACCTGCACGTCGGAGAGGAAGTTCATGTCGATGGTGACGGTGCCCTGCCCGCCACAGGCCTCACACCGGCCGCCCTTGACGTTGAACGAGAATCGCCCCTTCTCGTAGCCCCGCTGTTTGGCGAGGCTGGTTTCCGCGAACAGTTCGCGGATATGGTCGAAGACGTTGGTGTAGGTCGCCGGGTTCGACCGCGGGGTGCGGCCGATGGGCGACTGGTCGATGAGCCGCACGGTCTCGATGTGCTCGATGCCGTCGATGTCGTCGTGCTCGCCGGGGTTCACGTCGGTGTCGTTCATCCGTCGGACCAGCCCCTTGTACAGGATGTCGTGCATCAGCGTGGACTTCCCGGAGCCGGAGACGCCCGTAATCGCCGTGAACGTGCCAAGCGGGAAGTCGACGTTCAGGTCACGGAGGTTGTGCTGGCGAGCGCCCCGTACCGTGATGTGGGCCCCGTCGCCCTCGCGGCGCTCCTCGGGCACCGGAATCGTCCGCTCGCCCGAGAGATACTTCCCGGTGACCGACTCGTCGGTCTCCATCAGCACTTCCTGTGGCCCGTTGACGACGACTTCGCCGCCGCGCTTGCCCGGCCCCGGCCCCATGTCGATGACCGTGTCGGCCCGCCGCATCGTCTCGGTGTCGTGTTCGACGACGATGAGCGTGTTCCCGAGGTCGCGAAGCTCTTCGAGGGTGTTCAGCAGTTTGTCGTTGTCCCGCTGGTGGAGCCCGATGGAGGGCTCGTCCAGCACGTACAGCACGCCGACCAGCCCCGACCCGATCTGGGTGGCGAGGCGGATTCGCTGGCTCTCCCCGCCCGAGAGCGTCGACGCCTCGCGGTCCAGCGTCAGATACTCCAGACCGACCTCCTCCATGAACCCCAGCCGGGCGCGGATCTCTTTCAGAATCTCCTCGGCGATTTTCTTGTCGCGGGCCGAGAGGTCCGCTTCCAGCCCCTCGAAGTGGGCCAGCGCGTCGCCGATGGACAGCTCGTTCACCTCGGTGATGGCGGTGCCGTCGACGAGGACGGCGCGGGACTCGGTCTTGAGACGGGTGCCCTCACACGCCGGGCACTCCGTCGTCGCCATGAACTCCTCGATGTGCTCGCGGGCGCGGTCGGAGTCCGTCTCGACGTGGCGGCGTTCGAGGTTCGGGATGACGCCCTCGAAGCGCTCGTTCTTCTCGCGCGTGCCGTTCTTCGTGCGCCACTCGAAGTGGACCAGGTCGTCGGTGCCGTAGAGGAACTGGCGCCGAATCGACTCGTCTACCTCCTCGAAGGGCGTCGACAGCGAGACGCCGAAGTGCTCGGCGACGTTGTCGAGCTGTCTGGAGTAGTAGGTCCGGTCGTAGCTCCAGGGCTCGAAGACGTGTTTCAGTGGCTTCGAGGAGTCCCGGATAACCAGCTCCTCGCTGACCTCCTTGGTCTCGCCCAGCCCCTCACACTCGGGGCAGGCGCCGTGAGGGGAGTTAAACGAGAACGAGCGGGTCTCGACCTCGGAGATGTCGATACCGCAGTGCGTGCAGGCGAGTTCCTCCGAGAGCTCGACGACGAGGCGCTCGTCCGTCGACTCCTCGGCCTCGGCGAGGTCGCCGGTCGCCCGAGCGGTCGCCCCGCCCAGCGCGTCGGCGGCGCCCTCCGGCGGGTCCGGCAGGACGACTTTGAGGGTCCCGTCGGCCTCGCCGAGCGCCGTCTCCACGGAGTCGTTGATGCGCGACCGGGCCTCGGTCGATATCTTCACGCGGTCGACCACCACGTCGACCGTGTGGTCGTAGTTCTCGTCGAGGTCGGGTCTGTCCATGGTGAGGTCGTACTCCTCGCCGTCGACCTCGACGCGGGAATACCCCTCGCCGACGAGGTCGTCGAAGAGGTCCTCGAAGGCCCCCTTCTGGTCCCTGACGACCGGTGCACACAGCTTCGCACGGGTCCCGTCGGGCAGTTCCAGCAGCCGGGTGACCATGTTCTGGGCGGACTGCTCGCCGACCTCGCGGCCACACTCCGGGCAGTGTGGGACGCCGACGCGGGCGTACAGCAAGCGGAGGTAGTCGTGGAGCTCCGTCACAGTGCCCACCGTCGAGCGGGGGTTGTTCGCGGCGTTCTTCTGGTCGATGGAGATAGCCGGCGAGAGCCCCTCGACGTTCTCGACCTGGGGCTTGTCCATCTGCCCGAGGAAGTTCCGGGCGTAGGCCGACAGCGACTCGATGTACCGTCGCTGGCCCTCGGCGTACACCGTCTCGAAGGCCAGTGACGACTTCCCCGACCCCGACAGCCCCGTGACGACGGTGAGTTCCTCCCGGGGAATCTCCACGTCGACGTCTTTGAGGTTGTGTTCCTCTGCGCCGGTGACCTCGATGACGTCCTTACTCATCTATGACGTTCCCAAGAAATGTAGCCGTGAAACCCTGTCGGTTGACCCCCGTGGCTCGCGTAATCCCAGCTCCACAGCAGTACAAACTTTCAAGTTACTATCCGAGAATTCGATGGTATGAGCCAGCAGGAGCGGTCCTACGACATTCAGGGCATCGAGCTGACCGACGACAAGTACGTCGTCGAACAGAGCCTCATCCGAAACAAGTACAAGGCGATGGACAAGGCCGGGAACGTCGTCATCCGGGGGAAACAGAAGATGTTCAAGCTCAAAGAGGAGTTCCCCTTCGTCGACGCCGAGGGCAACGAGGTGTTCACTGTCAAGGCCGGCGGCATGCTCGACGTGGCCGGTAACTACGTGCTGAGCGACGCCCAGACCGGCGAGGAGGTCGTCATCCTCGACAACGACTACTCCCTCCTGCAGGACACCTGGAAGATTCGCGACGCCCGGACCGAGGCCAAAATCGCCGAGATAAACTCCCAGGGCGCGCTCGTGACTATCGCCCGCAACGTCATTCCCTTCGGCGGCTGGATTCCCCACAAGTACGAGATCACGGACGTCGACGGCAACCACGTCGGCAACATCGACGGCCAGTTCTCGCTGAAGGACCGCTACGAGATCACCATCGACGACTCCACGACCGTCCCGAAAGAGCCCATCATCGCCGCGGCGATGGTCATCGACGCGATTCAGGGGAACTAGTCGGAAGCCTTCTTTCTCTCCCGCCCCTTCCGCAGATATGCGTCGTCGCACCCTCCTCCAGTCGCTCGCGACCGCGAGCGCCGGCGGTGCCGTCGGCACTGCTTCCGCCCACCCGCTCCCCACCGACGACGGAAGTTCGACACCGGCCGGGACGCCGACCGGGGGCGAGCCGCTGGGGACGCTGTCGCTCTCGGGTGCCCGCGAGCTCGTCACCAGCCCCGACGGTCACACCGCCTACGTCGCCACCGGGGCTGGCATCGCTCTGGTCGACGTCGTCTCTCCGAGCAACCCCCGGCTACTGGCCGAGCGGACCGACCTGCTCGCCGACAGCGCCGACGGTCCGATGCAGGAGGTCCAGGACCTCGCCCTCCGGGACGACCGGCTGCTGGTCGTCGGTCCCGCAAACCCCGCCGAGGGCGCCCACGGGCTCGTCGTCTTCGACGTGAGCGACCGCCAGACGCCAGAGCGGGTCACCGCCGTCGAACTCGACACGCGTGTCCACAACTGCGATTTCGACGGGCGCTACGCTTACGTCACCGCGAACAGCCGCACGGACAACCCGCTCGTCGTCGTCGACACCCGAACCGGCGAGGCGGTCGGGTCGTGGTCGCTGGGTGCCGCCGACGAGCGGTGGGCCGAGGTCTCGCCCTCCCTCCGTCCGCTCCACGACGTGACGGTCCGGGGCGACCGCGCCTACCTCGCCTACTGGGACGCCGGGACGTGGATTCTGGACGTCTCCGACCCGGCGGATATCTCGCTCGTCTCCCGCGTTCGGGGGCGCAGTCGCGAGGCGCTCGCGGCCGTCTCGGACCCCCGGACCGAACGCACCGAACCGCCGGGCAACGACCACTACGTCACGGTCGACGAGGACGCGACGCTGCTGGGAGTGGGCGGGGAGTCCTGGGACCGCGACGACGACGGCAGCGGCGGCCCCAGCGGCATCGAGCTGTTCGACATCAGCGACCCGCGCGCACCCGAGTCGCTCGCGACCGTCGACCCGCCGCCGACGAGCGACCCGACGCGGGGCGGCGTGTTGACGACGGCGCACAACTTCGAGCTCACCGACGGCCGCCTGTACTCGGCGTGGTACGAGGGCGGCGTCAGGGTCCACGACGTGCGCGAACCGAGCCAGCCCCGGGAGATATTCCGGTGGCGCGACAGCTCGACGACCTCGTTCTGGACCGCCCAGCGGGGTGCGGGCTGTTTTCTGGCCGCGAACACCGCCGCCCTCGACTCCGATATCTCGCCGGGCGTCTACACGTTCCCCGACCCGGCCGTCGGCGCACCGACCCGGACCGAGAACGCCACGGGCGCGGGCGGCGACGGGTTCGGTATCGCCGCGGCGCTCGCAGCGGTCGGGCTGGGCGCGTGGCGACTCGCCCGCCGGCAGTAGTCTACGACAGCGCGCTCGCCACCGCCGCCGCGACGCTCCGGGCCTGCTCGGCCAGTTCCTCGGGCACGTCGCCCGCCGCGACCGCCGCGTCGAGCTCGTCGTCGTCGACGCGTTCCACGGTCCCGTCGGCGTGTTTGACGACGTCGACGTGCAGGTCGACGTAGCGGGCGGTGTCCGGGAATATCTCGACCGGCGTACAGACGTTGACGTAGGTGCCCTTCGTCGCGCCCTCGCTGTCGCGGTACACCGTCGGATACCACCACCGCCCCTCCTTCAGCTTCGTCTCGGCGACATCGCCGGCCTCCTTCGGGACGCCCAGCGCGTCGTAGCTCCCGCCGGCGCTCATCTCGCGCTCGACGGTGACGGTTCCGTCGGGGTCGACCGACTGCACGTCCGCCCGGCCGAGGGTGATGAGCCGCCCGTCGGGCTTGCCGTGGCCCAGCGTGAGCGAGCCGCCGGTCTGCGGGCCGAACTGCCGGGCCGTGACGGCGAACGGGAAGTCCGTCTCGGCGTCGCTCCCGGGCTCGTCACACAGCGCCTCGACGTAGTCCACGGCCGCACTGGCGCTCCGGGAGCCCGCCTTCACGCGGTGATGGCCCCGCATCGTCGTGGTCACCTGCCGGCGCGTCCCGTCCAGCGCGAAGCGGCTCTCCCGGCCGAACCACACCCAGGTCGTCCGTCCGCCGTCGGCCTGTCGGCGCGGCTCGCCCTCGCCGACGGGCTCGGCAGCGCCGAGCGCGTCGTCGATGGCCGCCGCCCGCTCGTTGGCCGCTTCCAGCGCCGCCGCGAGCGCGTCGAACCCGGCGTCGTCGCTGGCCGCTTCCCACGAGACGCCCCACCCCTCCCGCGGGTCGGCGGCGACGACGTCGAGCATCGCCGGCCCGGTCGCCGTCGCCGTGTTCGTCCCGCCACGGGACAGGGTCAACAGCTCGCCCCGGACGGCGACGGTCCCGTCGAGCACCGGCCGGCCGTCCGTCCACGGCGCGGCCCCGTCGACTACCTGCACCTGCACCCGATCGCCGGTCTCGACGCGGTCGTCGCTGTTCGAGTAGGGGAGAAACCCCTCGCCGTCGCCGCAGTCGACGACGGCGCCGCTCCCCAGCGTCTCGGTCACCTCGCCGGCGTAGACGGCCCCCTCGGGGAGCGGGTCGGCCCACGCCAGCGTGTCCCGACCCACCCCGCGGAGCTCCCCGAGCACTCGCTGGACCGTCTCGCGGTCCCCGCTGACGCCGACGCCCTGCCCGTCGTCGGTCGTCTCGACGGTCGCGCCGGCCCGTGCCACCGCGAACTCGTCGTCGAAGCGCGCCGCTATCGGACCGGAGGCCTGCACCACGTCGACGCCGGCGTCGGTCAACAGCCGGGTCAGCGCCGTCGCGTAGATTCCCCTGACCCGGACGCTCATAGAGCGTCCTCGTCGCCGGCAAAACGGACCCGCCCGTCGACCGTCGGCCCCAGCGTCAACTCGACTTTCCCGTCGGTCAACACCCGCCCGCCCTCGACCGGGACGCCCCACGTGTCGAAGCGGACGTAGCCGCGGATGTCGCCCGCGTGGGTGTACAGGTCGACGTAGTCGAGGGCGTGTTCCTGGATATCGCTGCTGCTGTGAGCGATGTCCATATCCGAGTACACCGTCTCCATGTCGGCGAAGAACGCTTCGAGTTCGTCGGCCGCCTCGCTGGTCGCTGCGACGACCGCCTCGGAGGCCCCAGCGATGGTCTCCTGGTCCATCCCGGCCTCGCGGAGCGCGGCCTGTTCGCGCTGCGTGAAGTGCATATCGGCCAGTCGCGCCGTAGTAAATTAAGCCACGTGGACTCCGTGCGGCCAGCCGGAGCGCTCGGACGCTGCCGCTGGCTTCACCGTCCGAATCGGCAGAAAGTACCGCGTCTACAGGCCGCTGCCGGTCTGGATAATGGCGTTCAGGACGAGCACGAGCGCGCCAAAGAGGACACCGAAGGCGACGATAGTACGCGGGTCGATTCGGATAGTGTTCTGGTCCTCGGCGTCGAAGTACCGGACCAGTCCGGCACTCGACATCAGTCCGCCGCTGTCGCTGCTCATACCTCTCAGTCTCCGCTCGCGTGGAGTAAGCTTTTCGGGTTCGCTTTGTTCGCGCCCACATGGACAATCCTTATCAGAACGCACAGTTTAGTCGGAAGAGAACCATGGCTGTCACGCTAAAGGACTTCTACGCCGATTGGTGCGGCCCCTGCAAGACACAGGACCCCATCCTCGAGGACTTAGAGGAGGAGTGGGGCGACGTCGAGTTCGAGAAGATCGACGTCGACGAGGAACAGGACGTGGCCAACGAGTACCAGGTCCGGTCGCTCCCGACGCTCATCGTCGAGAACGACGACGGCATCGTCGAGCGGTTCGTCGGCGTCACGCAGGCCGAGGACATCGAGGACGCGCTGACGCAGGCCTCCGCGTAGCCACTTTTCACTTCGTCGGGTCCCCTCTGCCACCTACGGCGGGCTGCGGGACCGCCTCGCGAAAACGCGGGGAACAACGGCCGAGTCCGAGCGAAGCGAGGATTCGGTGAAACCGCGCGTTCGGCGCAGAACACTCACACTGCCAGCCTGCCCTTCCCCGCCTTCGCGCGATGAAACGCGCTCACGGCCACCGCCGGGGCTCCTCAATCGGTCGACGACGACGCCTCGAACCGGCTGGCCGGAAGCAGGAGGTCCTGGACCGCCGGCAGGTGTTTGACGTTGTAGACGATTTTCGCGTCCGTCTCCGGCGCGACGATACAGGAGAGGCGGATGCCGCGGTCGTGGAGCTCCTTCGGCAGGATATGGCTCGACGGCGAGGGCATCTCCCCCTCGACGACGGCGACGGCGCAGTTCGTGCAGGCCCCGCCTCGACAGGCGAAGGGCCAGGCGTACCCCTGGCGCTCGGCGGCCTCCAGCAGCGACTCGCTGTCCCGGACGTAGAACTCCCCGTAGTCCTCGGGGGTGAGCCCGCCGTCGGCCGCCTTCTCGAAGAGGTCGTCGTCGGTCAGCTCCCACAGCTTGTCCGCCATCACCTCGTAGTTCAGATACTCGACCCTGACGCCCTCGGGCTCCGAGGGCTCCGCTGGGCCGGCCGCCTCGTCGGCGTCCGTGGTCCCCGTCGGCGCTCCGGGCACGTCGCTCTCCGGGACGGCGTCGCCGGGTCGCCAGCCGTTCTCGATGCGCTCGAAGGCAGTTTTCACTGCGAGGAACGCCTCTGTCGACCCGCCCTGGTCCGGATGGGTCTCCTTGACGCGCTCCCGGTAGGCATCGACTATCTCGGCCTCGTCCGCGTCGGGGTCGACGCCGAGAATCTCGTATGGGGACGCCACACCGGCCCGTAGGACCCTGCCGTCAAAAACTGTGTGCAATCGCCCCAAATTGCGGCTGGGAAAGGTTGGGTTTGGTGGTGTGAGTGCTGCTGGAGCGGTTCAGTACAGCCAGAAAGCCCCCGACCGCTCGGCAGCGAGACGACGCAAGCACCGCAACGAAGTGAGGAGCACAGCGAGTCGCAGCCGTCGAGCGGTCGGCCCCTTTCAGTCCCGCCCGTAGCTGTTTGACCAGCCGGCATGGGCGGGACTGAAAGGGGCGCTTGGCTAAACGAAGGCGGGCGATGTAAGCACCGCAACGAGTGTAGCGAGTGAGGAGCGCAGCGAGCCCCCCGAATTTAGCCAAGCGGGGCTTTCTGGCTGTCGGGGGTCTGTCGAGCAGCAGTAGCTAGCGGGGCGTTCTGGCTGTCGGGGGCCTGTCGAGCAGCAGTAGCTAGCGGGACTTTCTGGCTGTCGGGGGTCTATTGAGCAGCAGTAGCTAGCGAGCGTTCTGGCTGTCGACAATCGGTTCTATCCCGGAAAAACGACCGAGGTAGCTAGCGGAACTGCACGCCCAGGTCGTGCAGGCCGTCGTTGTGGCGGGCGACGTTGATGAGCAGCGGGGTCAGCCCCTCGACCTCGGCGGCGTTGGCGAGCGGGCCGCCGTCGAGCGCGCGCAGACCCTCGATGCCCTCGGCGAGTTCGGAGACGGTCGCCTTCGCGTCCCTGTCGTCGCCGACGACGATGGTGTCCCACTCCAGCTCCGCTTCGAGGTCGGCCAGCCGGCCGGCCGCGAGGTTGTGGAACGCGCCGACGACGGGCGTCCCATCGGGGGCGGCCTTCGCGGCGAGCTGGGTGACGCTGCCGACGCCGGGGCGGTTGTAGTGGAACCCGTCCTCGTCGCGTTTCATCCCGACGGCGGGGGAGACGAGGATAGCGTCGCCGAGCTCGTCGGCGACCGCCTCGACGGTGTCCGTGAGGTGGTAGGCCGGGACGGCCGTCACGACCACGTCGGCGCGAGCGGTGGCGTCCTCGTTTGCCAGCCCGGCTATCTCGACTTCGCGGCCGCGGCTGTCCAGTTCCGCCTCGTACTCCTCGGCTTTCGCCGCGGCCTTGTCGGCGTCACGCGAGCCGACGATGACGGTGTGGTTCGTGTCGTCCGCCCAGCGCAGGGCGAGCCCTTCACCGATGTCGCCGGTGCCGCCGAGTAACGCGATATCCATACCGGGGCGAAGGGCGAACCGTGAATAAGCGTTGTGCGACCGGAGGAGTTTGCCACCGTCGCGCTCGCCGGGTGGCGAACGCCACCGAAAGAGCCAATCGTGTCAGAATAGTATCTGTATTTCTAGGTGTGTGAAATGTTAACAGGTATTCCACTCGTCGTGTTGCTCGTCGGTGCCGTCGCCTTCATCATCGTCGCGACGGCGAAGCTCGACCTGCACGCGTTCCTGACGCTCCTCATCGCGGCCTACGCCACCGCGCTGCTCGGTGGCATCGGCCCGCAGTCGGCCGCCAACCTCGTCACGGAGGGCTTTGGCGACATCCTCGCGTACATCGGTATCGTCATCCTCGCGGGGACGATTATCGGGACGGTGCTCGAACGGTCGGGCGCGGCCGTCGTCATCGCAGAGAGCATCCTCGACGTCGTCGGCGAGGAGTACACCGAGGAGGTCATGGCTGTCACCGGCAGCGTGGTGAGCATCCCGGTGTTCTGTGACTCCGGGTTCGTGATTCTCTCGGGGCTCAACCGCGCGCTCGCGGAGCGCTCGAAGCTGTCGCTGTCGACGCTGGCCGTCGCGCTCGCTGGCGGCCTCTACGTGACCCACGTCTTCGTCCCGCCGACGCCCGGGCCCATCGCCGCCGCCGGGATTCTCGGGGCGGACATCGGGCTCGTGATGATCGCCGGCATCGTCATCAGCATCCCCGTCACGTTCGTCGCTGCACAGTGGGCCCAGCGGGTCGCCTCACGCTTCCACATCGACCCCAACCCGGAACGAACCGTCGAAGAGATAAAAAACGAGTACGGTGACCTCCCCTCGAAGGGCGCCTCCTTCGCGCCGCTCATCGTCCCCATCGTCCTCATCGCCATCGGGAGCATCGCCGCGTTCCCGTCGGCTGACGACCCGGCGTATATCACCGGCCCGGTCCAGCGCTGGCTCCTGTTCGTCGGCGACCCCGCGGTAGCGCTGCTGGCCGGGGCGTTCGTCGCCTTCGGTATCGTCCCGACCTACGGGTCGGAGATAATCGACGACTGGGTCAGCGACGGTCTGAAGAACGCGGCCGTGATTCTCGCGGTCACCGGAGCCGGCGGCGCGTTCGGCAACGTCCTCGGCGAACTCCCCTTCCAGGACCTCGTCAGCAACGCCTTCGGCGGGCTCGGGGTCGGGCTGCTCGCCGCGTTCGTCATCGCCGCCGCGCTCAAGACGGCGCTTGGCTCCTCGACGGTCGCCATCCTCACGACGGCGAGTCTCATCAACCCGCTGCTCGGGACGCTCGGGCTGGCGGGCGAGCTGGGGCGGGTGTTCGCGGTGCTGGCTATCGGTGCCGGCGCCATGACTGTGAGCCACGCCAACGACTCGTACTTCTGGATCATCACGGAGTTCTCGGACATGGAGACGGCGACCGCCTACCGGGCCTGGACCCTCGCGACGCTCGTGCTCGGCGTCGCCAGTATCGTCTGGATAATCGTCGTCAGGAACGTCACCGGGATGGTGTTTTGACCCACCTCACTCGGACGGTTCGACGACCAGCACGCGGAGGTCGTTGACGTTCGTCCCCGTGGGTCCGGTCTCCAGCAGCGCGTCCCGCTCGGCCAGATAGGCGTTGGCGTCGTTGGCGTCGAGGGCCTGCTCGGCGACCCCGCGGTCGGTCACGGTGTCGCCGTCGACGAGCGCGCCCGCCGCGTCGGTGTTGCCGTCGATACCGTCCGTGTCGACCGCTGCCAGCCCCGCCGCCGACGGCAGGTCCAGCGCGGCGGCGAGGGCGAACTCCTGGTTCGGACCGCCCCGCCCCTCGCCGGCGACGGTGACGGTCGTCTCCCCGCCCGAGAGCACGACTGCCGGCGGCTCGATGGGGTTGCCCGTCTCGACCACCTCCTCGGCGACGGCGGCGTGGGCCAGCGCGGCGTCGCGCGCCTCGCCCCGAATCCGCGAGGAGAGCACGAGCGTCTCGTACCCTCGGTCGGTCGCGACGTCGCGAGCGGCCGCCAGCGCGGTCATGTTGGTGCCGACGAGGTGCGTGCTGACGCGCTCGAACGCGGGATCGTCCGGACCGGGCGTCTCCTCGGTCTCGCCCCTCGCACCCGCCGCCAGTCGCTCGCCGACGCTCTCGGGAACCGAGAGGTCGTAGCGCTCGACCACGTCGAGTGCGTCCTCGTACGTCGTGGTGTCGGCGACGAGCGGCCCGCTGGCGACGACGTCGAGGTCGTCACCGACGACGTCGCTGAGAACGAGCGCCGAGACGCGTGCCGGGGCGAGCGCCCGTGCCAGTCGGCCGCCCTTGATGGCCGAGAGGTGTTTCCGGACCGCGTTTATCTCGTGGATATCGGCCCCGCTGTCGAGCAGGGCGTCGGTCGTCGCTTGCACGTCGTCGAGGCTGATACCCGCCGCCGGGGCCACCATGCATGCGCTCCCGCCACCCGTGATGACGGCGACGACGAGCGTCCCCTCGTCCACTGCTCGCGCCCGTTCGAGCAGTTCGCTCGTCGACTCGACGCCCCGTTCGCTGGGAATCGGATGGTCCGCCGGCAGCACGTCAACGGCGTCGGTCGGCTGCGGGTCGTCGGTGACGACGACGCCGCCGTCGAGGGCGTCGCCGAGGACGTCTTCGACTGTCACGGCGACGTGTGCGGCCGCGTTGCCGCCGCCGAGGACCAGCACTGAACTGTACGCGCTGCGGTCGTAGCGCTCGTCTCCGACCGCGAGCGCCTCGCCGTCGAACCGGAGGGCCGCACGGACGACGCGCTCCGGATGCGCGGCCTCGATACCCGCTTCGACGCAGGCCAGCGCGGTCGCGTGTGGCGCGGTCTCGGGGAACGCGTCTCGGTTCCGAATCATGACAAATTCTACCACGCGGGCAGATATCAATGTCCGTGTGCGACGGGTGTCAGTCGGTCGCTGTCACACTCGGGTACCGGAGGCCTTTTGTACGGACACTGGCGTTGTTCTGGTAGGCGGCACGGTCAGACGGCACCTTTCAGCCCGAACGTGGCTACACGTACGGGTACGCGGTCTGTCCTAAACCGTCTCTCTAACATTCCCGAGCGGCCGCGCTACGGCCGAACGTACAACGTCTGTCAGTGGCGTCGCCGCCAGTGACGCTACTGCTCGCCGCTCACTCCAGCAGGCCGGGCAGGTCCTCGACGCTCTCGACGACGGCGCTGGCGCCCGCACTGGCGTAGGTCCGCCGGCCGTCCTCGCCGGTGAGCCCGCCGGTCAGCACGCCGATGCCGTAGTACACCCGGTCGTCGTCCTCGTCGTCGGCGTTGACGGCCGTCTGGATGTCGTCGAGCGTGTCGCCGGCGAAGGCGATACGTCGGGCGTCGAAGCGCTCGGCCAGCGACCGCAACGCGTGTGGGTGGGGTTTCCCCTGCTCCCAGTCGTCCATCGTGAACCGATGCTCGTCGGGAACGGACAGGCCGACCCGCTCCATCGCGATGTCGGCTTCCGCCGCCGGGCGGCCGGTGACGACGCCGACCGCGTAGCGCTTCTGGAGGGTGTCGAGAGTCGCCTCGCTCACCAACTTCGGCTCGTCGTTGATGTACCCCGGCGCGTCGAAGGCGGGTTCGCCGCCTTCCAGCTCGCGATACAGCTCGCTGCCCAGATACAGCGTCTGGAACACTTCGCGGAGCCGTTCGGGGTCCCACGCCGCGAAGACGCCGTCGGCGTCCGCACCGAGGCGGTCACGGACGACCGCTTTCGCCGCGTCGAGGCCGCCCCCCTGCTCGGCGATAGCGTCGGTGAAAGCCGCCACGTCCACGTCCGTCTCGCGGGTCGTGAGGACGAACAGCGCCGCCGCGTCGGTCAGCTCCCAGTCGTTGTTGAACCCGCCGGCGTTCTTGAACCGCTGAATCGCCCCCTTCGCGATGGTGTCGCCGTACACCCGTTCGACGGACTCGACGATGGCCCGGCGGTAGGAGTCGGCCACGTCCACGAGCACCCCGTCGATGTCCAGCACGACAGCGTCGACTTGCATACTCGCCCGTCTGTGTGCTCGTTCAAGCCGCTTGCTATCCCGGGCCGTCGACGGTCCGGTACAGCGTCACACCGCCCGGCAACTGCTCGGGCTCGACCGGCACCACCGGGGGGTCCCCGCCGAGCGTCGTGAACCAGCAGGCCGCCCCGACGCGGCGGGCGACCTGACGAACGGGTCGCTGGAGCTCCGGTGGGAGATGCCGGGCGAAGACGATATCGGCCCCTTCGTACACCGACAGCGTCGGGTCGGTCACGTCGTCCCGGACGAAGCTGACCCCCTCGGGGACCGGCCGCTCGCGGATGTCGGTCGCCGTCACGTCGACACCCCGGGCGGCCAGCCCGGCGGCCACGTCCGGCCGGTTCCCCACGCCGACCTCGACGACGGAACCGACCGCGGACAGCCGGTTTATCAGCGCTGTCTCGGGCTCAGTCACGGCGGGAAACTTATGGCCCGGTGGCGTTTAGGGGTTCGCATGCACGTCGACATCGTACCGGTGGGCGAGGTCTCGAGCCTCGTCAAGCGCGAGGCCTCCGAGGGCCTCCGGGAGACCTACGACTGCGAAGTCTCGATGCACGAGCCGCAGTCGGTCCCCGCCGGTGCGTACCACAGCGACCGCGACCAGTACCGTGCCGAGGAGTTCATCGACCTCGCGCGCCGCGTCGGTTCGGGCGACAAGAACATCGCTATCACTCCCAAGGACCTCTTCTACCGCCGTCGAAACTACGTCTTCGGACTCGCCTACCTCAGTGGCTCCGGGAGCGTCATCTCCACGTACCGACTCCAGACCTCCTCGGACGGCGGCTTCTCGAACCAGTCGGCCAGCGACATCTTCTCCGCCCGGGTTCGCAAGGAGGTCGTCCACGAGATCGGCCACACCCTCGGGCTGGAACACTGTGACAACAAGCGCTGCGTGATGAACTTCTCCCCGACGGTCCGCCAGGTCGACGTCAAGGAGTCGTCGCTGTGTGGCTCCTGCCAGCGCAGCGTCCTCTAGATTCGCCGGACGGCGACGTTCCTAACGTGTTAGGTGGCCAAGCTACCTTCACCCAGTGTTTCGATACAATCGCGATGAGCACGAGTCAGTCAAGCGACCGAATTGCAGAGCTCGGTGACATCTTCGTCGCGGTCACGGGCGACGAATCGGTCACCGAAACACAGGCGGGGGACTCCCCCGACCGGGAGCTCCGACCCGACGAGGAGTTCGACCCCGACGAGGTCGCTGACGGGCTCGACGATGCCGTCGCCGGTTCCGAAACCGGCGATACGAGCGACCCCGCCGCGTAGGTACCCCCATACCGACGCGGCCCCGTGTGTTCTCCCCACACCCTTTCAGAACGCTACCGAGTAACTACGCGACGTTCTCCCGCTCCCGACGTGCGTCGGGCAGGGGATAGACGACGCCGAACAGCAGTCGGTTCGCCGCCGTTCCGACGCCGAGGCCGAACAGCAGCGGTGGTAACATCCCGTCCGGTGTGTCGGGCACGAGCCACCACAGCACCGCGGCCAACGCGAGGATACCACCCGATACCCCGGCTGTGAGTCCCCAGACCCCCGCGTTGCTTCGGTCGACCGCTGCGCAGAGAACGACACCGAACGCGGCAGCGAAGGCTCCGAGCGGCCACGGCGTCGGTCCGTCGAGCGAAGCAGCTATCAGTCCGGCAGTCACGACGCTCGACGTGCCGACGAACAGGTCCCGGGCGACGACCGCGCGTTTGCTCCGTGCCATGCTGTAGCGTCTGTAACGTGGGGAAAAAAGGCTCTCCTTCGCTTCGCTCGGTCGAGTGCAACGGTGCTCAGTTTCAGCTCTCGTCGGGCGCGTAGTCGTCCTCGCCCACCTTTTTCAGCGTCGGGGTTCCTCGGCCGCTCCGCGGCCTGCGGGACCCACTCCTCGAAAAACGTGGGCGAAAAAGGCTCTCCCTCGCTCCGCTCGGTCGAGTGAAACGGTGCTCAGTTTCAGCTCTCGTCGGGCGCGTAGTAGTACTCGCCGGCGTTCTTCTGTTTCCGGTCGAGCTGCGAGCCGGGTTTGTTGATGCGCGGTCGGGAAGTGCGCTCGTCCCGGCGGAAGGTGATATCGAGGTTCGTGAGGAACTCGTTCATCCCCTCGCGCATCCCCTGTGGCGGGGCGGCGTGGCCGGATTTTGCGGGCTCGCCGTCGAAGACGAGCAGGCGGTCCGCGAGCAGGTCGATCATGTAGATGTCGTGGTCGATGACCATCGCCGTCGCGTCGTGGTTCTCGGCGTAGCGTCGAATCGCCGACGTCGCGAGCACCCGCTGCTCGACGTCCAGGTGGGCCGACGGCTCGTCGAGCAGGTAGAGGTCGGCGTCCTTCGAGAGACAGGCCGCGATGGCGACCCGCTGGCGCTCCCCGCCGGAGAGGTCGGTGAGCTGCTGTTCCATCACCGCGTCTAGCTGGAGCGGGTCCGCGATTTCGGTCGTCCAGTAGGAGCTGCCGAAGTCGTCCGTAATCGAAGCGAGGAAGGCGTCGACCCGCATCGGCTGGTCGATCTCGATGTACTGTGGCTTGTAGGCGATGTCGAGGTCGGCGTCGACGCTGCCCTCGGTGGCCTCCAGCCGGCCGGCGAGCATCTTCGCGAACGTCGACTTCCCGATACCGTTGGGACCCACCACGCCGAGCACTTCGCTCTCGCGGATGGTCCCGGCGTCGACGTCGAGGGTGAACTCGCCGTCGCCGTAGGACTTGGTGAGGTCGGGGTACTCGATGACCACGTCGCCCGTCGAGGCGCTCCGTGGCGCGTGCTCCTCGAACTCGATTTCCGTCTGCCGGATGCGCATGTTCTCGTTCTCGAGATAGCCCGAGAGGTACTGGTTGATGCCCTTCTTCGTGGACTTGGGCGGCGTGATGATACCGTACGCCCCGGGCGACCCGTAGGCCATGTTGATGTTGTCCGCGAGCAGGTCCAGAATGGCGAGGTCGTGTTCGACGACGAGCATCGAGCGGTCGCCTTCCTCGGCGAGTTCACGGATGAGCCGGGCGGCGGTCATCCGCTGGCCGATATCGAGGTAGGGCGTGATCTCGTCGAGGAAGTAGAAGTCGGCGTCTCTCGCGAGGGTGGCGACGAGCGCGACCCGCTGGAGCTCCCCGCCCGAGAGCTCGTCGATGTGGTTGTCGACGACCGGGCGGATACCCGTGCGGTCGACGAGCTCGTCGAGGACCCCCCGCTCGTCGGTCTGTTCCAGCAACTGACGGGCCGGCCCGTCGAACTGGTCGGGGATGCGGTCGACGTACTGGGGCTTGCGGGCGACGCTCACGTCGCCGTCGCGCATGTCTTCGAGGTAATCCTGCAGCGCGGTCCCGCGGTACTCGTCGAGGATCTCGTCCCAGCTCGGCTCGGTACCGTACTGGCCGAGGTTGGGCGCCATCTCGTCGGCGAGGATGCGCACGGCGGTGGTCTTCCCGATACCGTTCGGCCCGAGAATCCCGGTGACCTGTCCCTCCTGTGGCGTGGGCAGGCCGTACAGCGCGAAGGCGTTCTCGCCGTAGCGATGGACCGGTTCCTCGTTCAGCTCCTGTGGCAGATTGATGATCTCGATGGCGTCGAAGGGGCACTTGTTGACGCAGATACCACAGCTCTCGCCCAGACAGATCTCCTCGGAGATGCGGACCTGGTCGGGCTTGCCCTCGAACTCCTCGTCGTCCTCGTAGGTGTCGCCGCGCTTGACGATGCACTCTTTCCCGCTCCGGTTGGGCGGGCAGTAGTTCATACACTCGTAGTTACAGCGGTCGGGCTGGCACCGGTCGAGGTCGACCACTGCGATGCTGTCCTCCGCCATGTTCAGGCCCCCGCTGTCAGCAGAATCCCCCAGGAGACGAACCAGAGCGCGAACGTCATAAAGGAGATGTAGAGATAGTCTTTCCCCGAGAAGTCGTCGTCGAGGATACCGATTCCCCGTAACAGCGGCAGCTGCGCGAAGATGGCGGCGAGAACGACGAGCAACGCGACCGTATCGGTCGCACCGCTCGCGACGGCGTTCGATACGAACGCCGCGCCGATACCGGCGATCGCCGTTATCGTCGTGACAGTGAGCCCCCGCATATGGGAACTCATTCCGTCCGCCGTATCCGTGGCCATACCCACAGTTCGACCACCCGCCACCAAAAGGGGCGCGGTTCCGGGACCGGCCCGCACAGAACCCGCGCGAGCGCCCGTCTGCCGAAGACACTCCTCAATCTTTATGCATCCGGCGACATTCGTAGCAGCTAATGACGGAAACCGATGGCGAGGGTATCACGGACCTCCCGCCCAGCGCGAAGCTCGTCTACAAGGTACTGGAGTACGACGGGCCGCTGACCCAGAAGGGCATCGTCGAGGAGTCGATGCTCTCGGCGCGCACGGTCCGCTATGCGCTCGAACGACTCGACGAGGTCGGCGTTATCGAGGAGGACGTCTACTTTGCCGACGCGCGACAGAATCTCTACGAACTGACCGACCAGCCCGCCGATCAGGCCGACGCCGCCATCTCGGATTAGCTTACTGACTGTCGCTTCCTGTCTCGCCGCAGGCCGGACAACCGAACCGCTGCCCACAGAACCCACAGCCGTTACTCGACCGAGCCTGCACCGCCGCTCGAATCCGTCTGCGAGCGCTCATGCCAGTTCTCCACAGGAGCGACAGCGCGCTCGACTCGCGGTCGTGTCGTACACCAGTGCGATTTCGGCGCAGTGTCGACAGTAGCGGTCGCTGGTCATCTCTGCGGAGCCGGTGTCGGCGACGCCGGCCGACATCGTGTGTGATTCGTTCACTGCCATGTGAGAGACAACCACGAACCGGTACAAAAGTGCTGTGGACATACGTCTGTGAATTACCTTATACACTATTGGTATCTACTTATCTGCGGGCGAACTTGGGAAATACAAGCAGTTTGTCGGGGTAAAACTACTGAAGACGCAGCTCGGTGCTCGCGCCGCTCCCCCGAAAACCGTCGCTGAAAACGCGCCTGCTGGGCCCTACGACGGGACGACCGTAATCGTACTGGCGCGGTCGATGGCCCGCTCCAGTTCCTCGGCGATGCCGGAGCCACGGGAGACCTGAATCTCGCCGCCCCGGGAGACGGTCGCGGTGAAGAGGTACTCCCCGTCGGCCTGCACCTCGACGGTGTCGCCCGCGTGCCCGTCGAGCGGAATCATCACGTGCCGGGACGTGACCTCCGGCTGGACGATTTCGCCCTGTCCGCCGCCGCTGTCTTTCTGCGGGCCGCCCGACGGCCCCGTGGGTTTCTCGTCGAGGGTCCGCACGTCGATGTCGATGCCCAGTCGGTTCTCCACGTCGGTGATGCGACCGCCGCCCTTGCCGATGACCTGCGGGATGTCGTCTTCCTCGACCCAGACGACGGCGTTGTTGGGGCCGCGCAGTTCCACGTCCACGTGACCGCGGGCGATGGAGCGAATCTCGCGCTCGACCTCCTGTTTCGCGAGGCGGTCGACGCCCGAGTCCTGTTCGTCCTCGTCCTCGTTGAGCGGGACGGTGACGACCTGACGGTTGAACGTGTAGATCTCGAACTCGGGCTGGCCGGTCTCGAAGTCCCGGACCATGATGACCGGGCGCGCGAGGTCCTCCTCCATCAGGCCCTGCGGGACCTTCACCTCGGTCTTGACGTCGTAGACGGTGTGGACTTCACCGGCCTCGATGTAGACGACGGTGTCGACTATCTGTGGTATCAATCCGAGCTCGACGCGGCCGATGAGCCGCTGGAGGGCGTCGACGGCCCGCGTCGCGTGGACGACGCCGACCATCCCGACGCCGGCCAGCCGCATGTCGGCAAAGACCTCGAAGTCGTCGGTCTTGCGGACCTCGTCGTAGATGGTGTAGTCGGGCCGGACCATCAGCAGCGAGTCGGCGGTCTTCTCCATCGACCCGCCCAGCGCGGTGTACTGGGTTATCTCGGGGCCGACCTGCAGGTCCCGCGGCTTCTCCATCGTCTTGACGGAGTAGTCCGAATCGACGAGGAACTCGCCGACCGCCTGTGCGAACGTGGACTTCCCGGCGCCGGGCGAGCCGGCGATGAGGACGCCCCGCTGGTGTTCCGTGAAGCGCTGGCGGAGCTCGTCGGCGTGGTCGTAGTCGTCCAGTTCGGTCTTGACGATGGGCCGCACCGCGGTAATCTCCCGGGCGTCCGAGAACGGCGGGCGGGCGATGGCGATTCGCAGGTCGCGAAACTGGACGATGCTCATCCCCGGCTCGTCCAGTTCGAGAAAGCCGTCGGGCGAGTCACGGGCGGCGTCGACTATCTCGTCGGCGTAGCCCCGAAGCTCCGCCTCCGTCGCCGGCTCGTCCCGGATGGGCTGGTAGTGCATGTCGCCGATAGAGCCCTTCTTGGCGTAGGGGCTGACCCCGACCTTGAGGTGGACGCTCATCGTCCCCTCGTCGAAGAAGTTCTCGATTTCGAGGCGGTCGACCGCGCGGCCCCGCGGCTCGATGTACTCCACATCGAGGCCTTTCGACCGGGCGACCTCGGCCTGGACGTCGTCGCTCGTGACCAGCGTCGCGCCCCGGTCGCCGGCGATATCGCGGATGAGCGCGTCGATCTCGCCCTCGCCGGCGTCGCGCTTCTCGACGGCGTCGGGCCGGCGGCCGACGTACTCCACGTCGATAGTGCCCTCGTCGGCCAGCGTGATGAGCGCCTGGAGCTCTTCGAGCCCTTCCCAGCCGGTGTCACGGCCGTCGTTGGCCTGTGCTTCGAGTTCGCCGACGACCGCCTCGGGGACGACGACCGTCGCGCCCGCAAAGCCCATGCCGTCGACCTCGCTGTCGGGGTCGGCGTCGGCTGCAATCTGTGTGGACACGCGGCCGTCGATGACCACGCTCGTGTCCGGGACGATTTCCATATCCGAGATACGGACCTGTCGACGGATAAGGGTCGTGATACGAACGGGCCTGTCGGGGCCGGACGACAGCCTGCTGGGCCGTCGCAGTGGCAAGACAGCGGTCCCCGGTCGGCCCACACGGAAATCGGCGTCTCAGTCGTCGGCCGGCGTCTCGGCGGCGTCGCTGGGGCCGAGTGGCTCCTTTGGCTTGATGGGGTCGCCCGATTCGAGCCCCTTCTCGGCCAGCGCCATGCTGCCCATGACCTCGATGATGAGCCGGTTGGCGAAGCCGCTGGTGATACCGCCGTTGTAGGAGTTCGTGTCGCTCACGTCGTAGGCGGGCGAGACCTCGACAACGTCGAAGCCGAAGTCCGCCGGGTCGAGCGCCTTGACGACTTCCCGGACCATGTAGATGGCCTCCCGGGGAACCAGTCCGCCGGGCTCCGGTTCGCCGGTCCCCGGCGCGTAGGCGGGCTCCATCACGTCCACGTCGAAGGAGACCCAGACCGCGTCGGTGCCGTCGGTCGCGCGCTGGACGGCGTCGGCGACGATGTCGTCGAGGGCCATGCCGGCGACCTCCATAGCGGTGTACCACTTCATCCCGGCTTCGCGCATCTCCTCGTAGATGTCCGGGCCGGGCCAGAAGCCGCGGGGACCGATGAGGGTGTAGTTCTCGCCCGCGACGAGCCCGTCGTCGAACACCCGCTTGACCCACGCGCCGTGGTCGTACTCGAAGCCGGTCAGTCCCTCGTCGCCGGTGTCCGCGTGACAGTCGAAGTGGATCAGGCCCACGTCCTCGTAGCCGTTGGCCTCGGCCCACCCTTTGATATCCGGATAGGAGATGGAGTGGTCGCCGCCGATGACGATGGGCGTCGCCTGCTCGCTGACCTCGTAGACGGCGTCTTCGATGTTGAGCTGGCTCTGTCGCGTGTCACCGGGCGAGACGGCCGCGTCACCGGTGTCGGCGACGCTGAAGGTGTCGAAGGGGTCGACGCCCGTCTCGATGTTGAAGTGCTCGTAGGGCGGCGAGGGGACCGTCGAGGCCGCTCGGACCGCTCGCGGGCCGTATCGGGTGCCCGGACGGATGGTCGTCGCCGTGTCCAGTGGCGCCCCGAGAATCCCGATGTCGACGTTCTCCTCGTCGAGTTCGTCCCGCTCGACTTCGGGCAGTTTGAGGAACGTCGGAATCCCGCTGAATATCGGTTCGTTCGCTTCCTTGTGCTTCTCGCCGTAGATGTCGTCGCCGTTTCGGTCGTCGGTCATGGTTTGTGTGATTTCTACCGCGTTCAGGGCGCGTTTCGCCCGATTATCGCGACAATACTGGATGCCCGCGTGAAACTGAAAAGCGTTCCTTCGGATGTGTAATACCCACTCCGATGACCATGCGTAGGCATGTACCGTTCGACCCTCCTCTAGGTGTTCTAGGACTACCCCATTGGCTGTCGCTCACCGTCGGCGTGTCGAAAACGGGAACCCGACTCACTCGCTCGTCACGAGGTCGGGGTCGTCGCGGAAGGCCAGATGCGTCGCGACCGAGAGGCTGTCACGGGCGTGTCGGGCGCTGCGTTCGAGCAGGACGACCGTTCGCTGGAGTGTCAACAGCGGCTCGGGCCGCTCGGCGGCCAGGTGGTCGTTCAGCGCCGCGACGTGTTCGTCGACCAGCGCGAACGCGGTCCGGGCCTCTTCGGTGGTCTCGTAATCCGGCGTGGTGACGGCGGTTCTGGTGGCACTGGCGGCGCTGTCGAGGGCGTCACCGAGCGTCCGGAGCTTCGCTGCCGTCGTCTCGTCGGGGGCCGTGCCGTCCCTGTCGGCCACGAGCGTCGCGATCTCGGTCGCGGCGTCGGCCATCAACACGATGTCCTGTGCGACCGAGCGGTAGCCGATGAGCGGGAAGCCGGTCTCCAGTCCGACGGCGCTGTTGAGCCGCGGGTTCCGATAGGTGGCAAACACCAGCCGAAGGAACAGGTAGAACAGCTTCTCGACCTGCTCGCTGCGGTCGCTGACCCGACTGGCGGCCTCGACGTTCCCGTCGACGAGCGCCCCCACCGCCTCCGAGCGTATCATCGCCTCAGTTCGGCTGAGTCGGCCGAGCAGCGTCGGGAGGTTGAAATCGCCCGGCGCGACCGAACAGCGAACGGTGACCGTGGTTTCGGCCTGTTCGACGATGCCCAGTCCCATCAGCCGACTCTCGGCGGCCAGTACGGCGTTGCGGTGTTCGAGGCTCAGCGGGGTCGTGGCCTCGATGCGGATGAGCTGGCGCCCCAGGACGTACTGTGTGACGATGGCTCGTTCGAGGGCGTCGGGCGTCAGCGCGTCCGCGTCGACGGTCGCTTCCACGTCTTCGATGGTCGGTTGCTCGGGCACCAGCAACAGCGAACCGCCGTTCTCGTCGCGCTGGACGATGAGTTCGTCGCCCTTCTCGATCTCGTGGTGGCGCGCCCAGTCGGCCGGGACGGTCACCGCGAGCGTCGAGGAGCCGAGCTGCTGGACTTTCCGCTTCATTCGTATCGGGGCTGGCGTCACGGCTCGAACCACCCGCGTGGCTGTGACGGCGTCGAGGCTTTCATCCAGTCCTCTATACAATGTCCCGATGCAAAGCAATTTTCCCTCTCGTAGCCGAAATGCAGGACTGGATCGGAAGCTAGGTTTAGAACGTCCAATTATCGGCGACTAGCGTTTAACAGTTCACTCCTCGTCGTCGCCGCCGGCGACGATGGTCCGCTGACCCTGTCTGTCGAGCGTCCGGACGCCGTAGCTGTCTTTCGTGGCGAACCCGACGGCCAGGAACACGACGAGGGCCACCGTCGGCGCGATGAACGTCGGGATGCCGTCGAAGGCCGCGGTGAAGACGTCGTTCCGGATGTACAGCAGGCTGTTCTCGTAGCCGTACGTGACCGGAATCAGCACGAAGAAGCCGAGACGGGTCAGGCTCCCGCTGACCATCGACGCCAGCGCGGCGGGCGTGGTGGAGACGTCCGGCCAGTAGATACCGAGCGCGAGCGGGACGAGCGCGCCGGCGAACATGATATCGAACGCCAGCACCAGTAACATCCCGGTCGCGGGGACCCGAAGGGCGAAGAAGATGCCCAGCACCGTGATGGGAATCGCCATCAGCCGGGTGACCTTGAGCAGCTTGTCGCTATCGTGGCCCAGCAGGCCACCGCCGTCGGTGGCGACCGACTCGGACCGCTCGGCGGTTTCGCTCTCGTCGATGCGGATGCCGACCATGTTGCGGGCGATGACCGAGGACGTGCCCAGGATGGCCCCGTCGCCGGTCGAGAAGGAGGCCGCCACGATGCCCGCCAGCACGAGCGCCGCGAGCCACGGCGGGACGGCCTCCTGCAACAGGACGTACAGCACCGCCTGACTGCCCGGGTCCACGCCCAGCGAGCTGAGAATCGCCCCGGAGGACAGCGCGACGATGGAGAAGGGGATGCCGATGACGAGGGTCCCGAGACTCCCGATGAAGCAGGCTTTCTGTGCGGTCTCCGGGCTGTCGGCCGCGAACACCCGCTCCATGAAGTCGATGGCCACGATGTCACCGAGCCCCAGGGCGGCTATCGTCGCGAGGTTGACGTAGGCGCCTTTCGAGGGGTCGGTGAGCTGGCCCAGCGCCGTCGGGCCCATCCCCTCGGGGATGGTGATGCCGTAGTTGGCCGCGACGAAGACGATGAGCGCGACCGAGCCGACCAGCGCCACGAAGGCCTGAATCACGTCGGTGTAGGCCACCGCGAACAGCCCGCCGGCGATGGTGTAGGTGAAGATGATGGCCGCGATGAGTACGACGCCGGTCGTGTAGCTCGTCCCGACGAATATCTGGAACAGGAACCCCCCCGCGACCAGGTTCCCGGCCAGCAGGAAGGCGTAGCTCACCACCATGATCGCGCTCGCGAGTAGCTCGACCGCCCGCCCGTACTTCCGTCGGAAGAAGTCTGGCAGCGTGATGAGGTCCATCCGGTTCATTGGCTTCGCGAAGAACAGCCCGGTGATGAACAGACACAGCGCGAGGCCGATGGGGAGCGCCGCCCCCGCCCAGAAGCCAAACGACGCCGTGAGGTCGGTGTTGCCGAGCGTCGCGTTGGCGTCGAGCGACTGCGCCATCAGCGTCGCCGCGGCCAGTGGCAGTATCAGCCCCCGGCCGGCGATGATGTAGTTGACGCTGTCGCCTTTGATCTTCTTGGCGACGTAGAGCCCGACGCCCATCATCAGCAGGATAATCGCCGCGAGCCCGTAGATGATGACACTCATCGCCGGCCACCGCGGTTGACAAACGCGTGGTGCAGTCCGTCACTCGATTCCGAATCAAAACTTACTGCGCGCAATCGATATGGCTTCGGTCGCATTTTTGGAACAGAAGTGAAAATCCACTCACTGCAAAAAGGGCTTTTCCTGACATTGTTTACCGTGTTAGTTCGTGCCCCAACGGACAAGGACCGTACATGCAGATAGTTGGACACTCGAACAGTTCATGCCCACACTTCTCCCCTAGGAGACCTTCGAGAATACTAGGCGTCGCCTCACGGGAGCCGGGGGAGCGTCGCCTGACTCACGGTCCTCGCGGGCGCGACGGCCAGCTCGCGCCACCTGACCAGTCCGCGCCTGAACAGCCGGTAGCTGTAGGCGTCGCCGTGGGGAGCGAAGACGACGAGTGCGAACCGCTCGGGGATGTGTCGGCGGTCAGTGTCCGTCAGCCCCGACGGCGACGCCGCGGACGTGTGTGAGTGATAGAACACGCGTGGACGACCGGGCGCCCGCTCGTCGACCGTCGCCCGGAACCGGCGCGTGGGGTCGGTGGCCTCGTTCGCGAGGGCCACGTGGTCGACCGCCCGCAGCCAGTCCCCGTCGCGCTCACAGGCGAGGAAGCCGCCGGCTTCAACCGGATGGGCGTCTGCGACGCTCGCTTCGAGTCGGTCCCGTATCGGCTCGGGAACGAACAGCCCACGGTCGCGGCGGGGGAACACGTGGGGAGATGGACCGCGGGAAATACGTGTGTTTCGCTCCGGCCTACACCGCGAGGTACTCCGCGATGGCGTCCTCGTCGGCCAGCGTCGACGGCCCGATCTCGTCGACGATTTCGCCCCGTTCCATCGCGTAACAGCGGTCGGCCATCTCCCGGATGACGCCCAGATTCTGCTCGACGAACAGGATGGTCGTCCCGAGGTCGTCGTTGATAGTCTGCATGTCCCGGCTGATCTGGTCGACGATGGAGGGCTGGATACCCTCGCTGGGCTCGTCGAGCAGGAGCAGGTCCGGGTCGGAGACGAGCGCCCGCGCGATGGCGAGCATCTGCTGTTGGCCCCCCGAGAGCGTGCCGGCCTGCTGGCCAGCGCGCTCTTCGAGCACCGGGAAGTAGTCGTATATCTGGTCGTACAGCGTGCGGTCGCTGTCCGCGTTGACCGTCTCGCCCATCCGGATGTTCTGTGTGACCGTGAGCTTCGGGAACACGTCCCGACCCTGCGGGATGTAGCCGATGCCGGTGCGGGCGCGTTCGTCGGCCGAGGCCTCGGTCACGTCCTCCCCGGCGTAGCTGATAGTGCCCCCAGTCGGCTCTAACAGCCCGATGACGGTCTTCATCAGCGTGGTCTTGCCGACGCCGTTTTTGCCCATCACGCCGACGATTTCCCCCTCCGCGACCGAGAGGTCGACCTCTCTGAGGATGGGCGTCGAGTCGTAGGCGGCCGTGACGCCGTCGAGTTCGAGCATCACTTCTCACCTCCGAGGTAGATGCGCTGGACCTCCGGGTCGGACTCGATCTCCTCGACAGTCCCCTCCCGGAATATCTCGCCGTTGTGGAGGACGGTTACCTTCTCGGCGATACTCGCGACGAAGTCGGTGTCGTGTTCGATGACGACGAACGCGATGTCGCGCTCCTCGTTGAGCCGGACGATCCGCTCGGCGATGGTCTCGCGCTCGGCCACGTCGAGGCCCGCCACCGGCTCGTCAAGCAGCAGTAGCTCCGGTTCCAGCGCCGCGGCCATCCCGATTTCCAGCTGCTGTTGCTGGCCGTGTGAGAGCTGACTGGCGTCGACGTCCTCGTAGCCCGCCAGCCCCGCCGAGTCGATGGCCTCGTCCACGCGCCGTCGGCGCTCGTCCCCGTCGGCGAACCGCTGGATGGGCAGTCGCGCGTTCTCGCGGACGGTCAGGTCGCTGTAGACGGACGGCACCTGAAACTTCATACTGATGCCGCGCTGGACGCGCTTGTGCGGGGCCAGCTCGGTGATATCGTGGCCGTTGTAGTAGACGCTTCCGGCGGTCGGGCTGTAGGACCCGGTGACGAGGTTCAGCAGCGTCGACTTGCCGGCCCCGTTGGGGCCGATGAGACAGCGCAGTTCCCCCTCCGCGACGGAGAAGTCTATCTCGTCGGTGGCGGTGAACCCGCCGAAGTCCTTGCGGAGGTCGTCCGTCGCGAGCAGCGTGTCCGTTCGGTCGCCCGTTGCGAGTTCCGCGGCCGTCTGGCGGACGTTCGGATTGCCCGCCGTGTCGTTCGTACTCATCAGTCGCTCTCCTCCGCTGGGGTCGCAGCCGCGCTCGGCCGTCGGGACCCGACGGTCCGTTTGAGCCACGGGAGCAGCGTCTCGTCGACCCACGGGACGATGCCGCCCGGCAGGCCGAGAATGAACACGAGCAACAGCGCGCCGACGATGATGAACGCCAGCTCCCCGGTCAGCGAGAACCGGAGGAACTCGACGCCGAGGGTGGCGACGAGCGCGCCGAGCAGGCTCTTGCGGCCGCCGACGCTCACCCAGATGACCGGCAGCGACGCGAACGTGAGCTCGAACACGCCCGGGCTCATGTAGTTGTTCAGCGTGGCGTTCAACACGCCCGAGACCCCCGCGAGGGCGCCACCGAGCGTGAAGACGGCGAGTTTCACCCGTTTGACGTCGTAGCCGAACATCCGGGTGCGGTCCTCGTCTTCCCTGATCGCGACCATCACGCGGCCGTAGTCGGAGTTGACGAGGGCCCGGAGCCCGAGATACGTCGCGAGCAACAGGATGAGGACGAAGTAGTAGAAGGTCACGTCGGTAAACGTCAGCGCGGCCCCCTCGACGCCCAGCGCGAGGTTCGGGATGGTGGGCATCCCGTTGAACCCGCCAAGCGCCGCCTCGCCGATGGTCCACTCGTCACCGGCGGTCTGGGCCATGAACGTGTGCAACACGAGCGTCGAGACCAGCGTGATGATGGTCACGTAGACGTTTCGGACGCCGCCGTAGAACATGAAGTAGCCGAGCACCGCGGCCATCAGCGCGCCCCCGAGGACGCCGGCGGCGAACCCGCCGGTGATGCCCAGCGGCGTCTGGAAGTTCACGGAGACGACGCCGAAGGTGTAGCCGGCGACGCCGAAGAAGACGACCTGTCCGAACGACAGGACGCCCGTGTACCCCCAGACGACCGACAGGGACAGCCCCAGGAAGGCGTACACCAGAAACAGCGACGACTGGAACGCCCAGTAGGGGCCAAACAGGACGGGCCCGAGAGCCAGGGCGACGGCGCCGAGAAAGAACAGCACCCAGAACCGGAGGCTGTTGCCGACGGTGTTTGGCCCCTCGAACCGGCCGACTCGTCGGTCGAACCAGCCGACCAGTCGGTCGAGCGGCCCGGCGTCTGCGTCCGTCTCAGCGGCCATCTACGCGCCCTCCTGTCGGCGTTTGCGAACCCGCTCGACGAACCCCGTGATACCCTCCGGCAGGAACCGTATCATCACGATGGCGGTCACGAGCAGGGCGATGCGGCCGAAGAACGTCCCGTAGATGTTCGAGAACACGGCGTTGATGCTCCCGAGCAGGCCGCCGGCGAGCGTCGTGCCGAGTACCACGCTCGGTCCGCCCACGACGACGGCGACGAACGCCTCGACGAGGAACGAACTGCCCAGTCCGGGCACCATCGTTATCGTCGGCGCGTACAGCGCGCCGGTCAGGCCGGCGAGCCCCGAGCCGATTGCGAACGTCGTCACGTACGTGCGCTCGGTGTCGACGCCCATCGCGCGGGCCGTGTCCTCGTCCTGAATGGTCGCTCGCGCGCGCATCCCGTACTCGGTGTACCGGAAGACGAGGAACGTCACGAACAGCACCGCGACGGCGACGCCGGCGAGCGAGACGCGGTACGTCGAGTAGGAGAAGCCGCTGTAGGCGATGTTACCGAGCGGCGTCCCGATCTGGTCGAGGGAGTTGCCGTACAGGATACGGACCCCCTGGACCATGACGAGGCTCAGGCCCCACGTGGCGACCATCGAGTCGGCCAGCCGGTCGTACAGGGGTTCGATGATGTCCCGGCCGAGGGCGAACTGACTGATGGCGTTGGGGAGCCACCCCGAGATGATGACCCGCTCGACCACGAGGCCGAACAGGGCCGTGACGACCACGCCGGCGGCCATCGCCGCCGGGAGCGGGAGCCCGTACTGGATGTTGGCGAGCGTCGTCGCGTACGCGCCCAGCATGATGAACTCGCCGTGGGCGAGGTTGATGACGCCCATGATGCCGAAGATGATGGCCAACCCGGCGGCTGCCAGCACGATAAAGGCGAAGCTATCGAGGAACTGGAACAGGAGGTTGAGGCCGTTTACCATCTCATCCCGCCTCCTCGTAGAAGTCCTGTGGGGTGTACTGCGTCTCCTCGTCTTCCTGAGTGAGGTCACAGCCGACCGTCTCGGAGAGGAACGTCTCGGGGATGACGCGGTCTTCGACCGCCTCGATGTTGTGCTCCTCGTCGGCCCGCATCACCCACATGTGGTGGTCGACGTGGTGGGTCGCCCCGTCGAGTTTGATAGATTCGCCCTCCGGCGCTTCGGGTGCCTCGTAGGTGATGCCCGACTCCAGGGCCGCCTTGACCTCTTCCTGGTCGGTCGTGCCGGCCTGTTCGACCGCCTGCTTGTACATGTATATCGAGAAGTAGTTCGTCTGGGCCTCCTCGTTGATGTACGGCGCGTCCGGGAACTTCTCGTAGTACCGGTCGACGAACCCGCCCTCCTCGGTGTTTCGCTTCGTCGGAATCTCCTCCATGTAGTTGACGCCGGCGTAGATGTTGGCCATCGCCGGCGGGTCGAGCCGGACGTGTTCGTACCCCTGGGCCATCGCCGTCGAGGTCCCGATGGGAACCTCCAGCCCGGCCGAGGCCTTCTGCTCGTAGAACGAGGTGTGGTTCGCCCCGACGAGCATCGACATCACGAAGTCCGGGTCGGCCTCCTGAATGCGGTTGATGGTCGAGCCGAACTGCGAGTTCGACAGGGGGATGAACTCTTCGCCGATGACGTTCGCGCCGTTCTCGTTTGCGAGCACCTTCACCCAGTCGGCCGACAGCTGGCCGAAGTTGTAGTCGGCGGCGATGGTGTAGATGTCCGTTCCGTACTCCTCGACGAGGTACGGGAGGACGCTCCCGAGCTGCTGGCGGGCCGTCGGCCCGACGGCGAAGACGTTGTGGTCACAGACGCCGCCCTCGTACTGGGTCGTGTAGAAGTACAGCTGGTCCTCGCGGTCGATGATGGGGCGGATAGCCTCACGCGTCGCGGAGGAGTAGCCGGCCCACAGCGCGTCGACGCGCTCTTGCTTGATGGCCCGTCGAGTCAGGTCCTGATAGCGGGCGTTGTCGGACTGCGGGTCCGGGTCGAACACCTCGATCTGCTGGCCGTCGATACCGCCGTCGTTGTTTATCTCCTCGATGGCCAGCAGCGAGGCCTTGTGTTTGGGGTCGCCGTTGAGCGCGAACGTCCCGGAGCGGTCCTCCAGGACACCCAGCTTGATACTGTTGCCTCCCGAGGCCGACCCGCCCAGACAGCCGGCGAGGGCCGTCCCGGCGAGCGCGGCGGTAGACGCCGCGAAGCGACGACGGCTCGTCAGGCGCTCCGTCATACGCGAACACCCGGCCCGCCGTTTCCAAAGCGGTGTCCGTTCGTCAAATTACCACACACAACTGCACTATACTCCTCGGAATGCGTACGTTTGTTCAGCATCGTGCTCACAAATTTCGGTTCAATAGTACATAGATAAGGTTTACCAATTTAATCTTATACTCTCATTGAGAAGGTGGCTTGTGTATAAGGATATGCTAGGAGAACGCAAAATACGTGAGTATTCAATTAATCTCTTGCAGAATTACTCGATAAACGCGAAAATACGGATCGGGCAACGAGCTATCGGTGACTACTGCCGGTAGGTGCTACTCGTCGACGACGACGACCTTGACCTGCTGGACGCCGGTGAGCGCGCGGAGTCGGTTCGCCAGTTCGGTGATGTCCTCGGCCGACCCCTCGACGACCAGCGTCTCCATGCAGGTGTCGTGTGAGAGGTGGATATGCTGGACCGAGGTTATCGCGTCGGCCATCTCGTGTTGGACGCTCTGGAGGTCGTCGGCGACCCCCGCGACGTGGTGGTCGTGGACCACGACGATGGTGCCGTGGTGGCGCTCGTCGCCGCCGCTCTCCCACTCGTAGTTCGCGAAGAAGTCACGCAGCGAGTCCCGGATGGCCTCCGACCGGCTGTCGTACTCCCAGTCGGCGACGATGCCGTCGAGTCGGTCGACCATCGACGACGGCAGCGTCAGGCTGATGCGGTCGATGTCGTCTGTCATGTCCCCCACTAGTCGGGTGGGTGTAATATGCGTGGCCACCCGCCGGTAATACTGCGCTAGCAGGAAGTATTATTTAGCGCGCCGGGCAGGTCGTAGATATGCACATTCCGGACGGATACGTCGACTTGCCGATAGCGGTCTTCTGTGGCCTCCTCTCCGTCGCGGTGCTCGCCCTGGCCGCCCGGCGCGTCGACGGCGAGATACCCGACGCCCGCGCGCCGTTGCTCGGCGTCGTCGCCGCCGGTATCTTCGCCGCACAGATGCTCAACTGGCCCATCCCCGGCGGGACGAGCGCACACTTCGTCGGCGGGGCGTTCGCCGCCATCATGCTCGGCCCCCACCTCGGCGCGCTGTCGGTCGCCACCGTCGTCGCCATTCAGGCCCTCGTGTTCGGGGACGGCGGTCTCGTCGTGCTCGGCGCGAACGTGTTCAACATGGCTATCGTCGAGGTGTACGTCGGCTACGCGCTCTACCGGCTGCTCGCGCCCTACGGCGAGTTCCGGGCCGCCTTCGTCGCCGGCTGGCTGGGCATCACTGCCGGCGCGCTCACCGCTGGCGTCCAGCTGGGCCTGTCCTCGGCCTTCGAGTACGAACTGGTGACGACGCTGCTCATCATGGGCGTCGGCCACCTCCTGCTGGGGCTCGTCGAGGGAGCCATCACGGCGGTCGTCTACCGCTATCTCGCCCGTGCCCGGCCCGACCTCCGCCCGAACGGCGGCCCGGAGGTGAGCGCCTGATGGACGACTGGCTCCCGCGCGGCCTGGCGATACTGTTCGTGCTGGTCCTTCTGGCACCGGTCTTCGGCTGGGCCGCCGGACAGGTGGGCTACGCCGAACCGCTGGAGAACGCCGCCGAGGCGACCGGAGCGACCGACGACGCCGAGAGCGTCGGCGTCGCGCCGCTCTCGGACTACGGCGTCCCGGGGCTGGAGAGCACAGCCGGCACCTTCCTCTCGGCGGTCGTGGGGACGGCGCTGACGCTGCTGGTCGCCGGCGCGCTGGGCCGACTGCTGGGGGCCGACGACCCGCGCTAGCCGTGACCCGGACCGACCTGCTCGACCGCACTGTCGGGGCCATCGCGGCGCACGCTCGCTGGGTGCTCCTCGCCGAGGATGTCCCCGAACGCGACGGCTTTCTCCAGGCGGTCGCCCCCGCTGTGAAGCTTGTCGGCGTCGTCGCGCTCGTCGCTGTCACCGTCGCCCAGCGCGAGCTCGCGACCGTGACGGCGCTCGCCTGCGTGGCCGCCGTCCTCGCCGTCAGCTCGCGTGTTCCCGTCCGGACGTTCCTCGGTCGCTTGGCCGGCCCGCCGGCGATGGCGCTGGTCGTCGTCGCACCGCAGGCGGTGTTGATGGGCGGGCCACCGCTGTCCGGCCTCCCGCTGTCGGCCGCCGGCGTCACCTACGTCGCCACGTTCACGATGCGGGTGGCCGCCTGCGTGGGCTTCCTGTCGGTCCTGCTGTTGACGACGCGGTTCGTCGACCTGCTCGGGGCGTTCCGACGCCTCCGCGTCCCCGCTATCGCCGTCGCCATGCTGTCGATAACCTACCGCTATCTGCTCCTCTTCTTCGCGGAACTGGAACGGATGGTCCGTGCCCGCCGGAGCCGCACACTCGCCGATCCGGCCCTCCGCCGGACCTGGCGCGACTCCGGGAACTTCCTCGGGACCTTCCTGCTGCGGAGCCTCGAACGCGGGGAGCGCGTCCAGCGCGCCGCCCGGGCCAGAGGCGGGACCGGCCCGACACCGGGCCGGCCGTCAGTCGCCCTCGGTCGGGCCGACGCCGCATTCGGGGTCGTCGTGGTCGCCACGGTCTGGGTGGTGCTCCCGTGACCGCTCTCGACGCCACCGGGCTCCGGTACAGCTACCCCGACGGGACGCTGGCGGTCGACGGCGTCGACGTGACCGTCGAGACCGGTGAGCGCGTCGCGCTGCTGGGACCGAACGGCGCCGGCAAGAGCACCGTCCTCCAGTTGCTCGGCGGCCTCATCGACCCCGACGCCGGGACCGTCCGGTACTTCGACGAGACGACCGACGCCGACGCCGTCCGCGACCGGCTGAGCGTCCTCACCCAGAACCCCGCCGATTACCTGTTCAACCCCACAGTACGGGAGGACCTCCGCTACGGTCCGGCCCAGCAGGACCGCTCCGAGAGCGAGGTCGACCGCCGCGTCGAACGCGTCGCTGACCGGCTCGACCTCGGGGAGCTGCTGTCGAAACCGCCGTTCCGGCTCAGCGGCGGCCAGCAGCGCCGCGCCGCGCTCGCGAGCGCGCTCACCGTCGAGCCGGACCTCCTCTTGCTCGACGAACCGGTGAGCAACGTCGACGCCGCCAACCGCGCCGAGGTCCTGGCCCTGTTCTCGGAACTCGCCGCCGACGGGGTGACGCTGGTCACCTCGACCCCCGACACCGAACTCGTGGCCCACGTCGCCGACCGCGTGGTCCTCTTCGACGAGACCGGGACGGTCGCCGCACGGGGCTCGACCCGCGAGATTCTGACCGACACCGAGCTCCTGACCGACTGCGACCTCCGGCCGCCACAGGTCGTCCGGCTGTTCGACGGTCGCGGGGATATCCCCCTCACCGTCGCGGAGGCGCGGCGCCGCCTGGACGAGCGCTGACCCGTCCTTTGGACAATCGTTCATCTGAACGGGGCGTAACTGTAGATTATCACGGAACTCGATTTTCCCTGGCGGTAATTGCACCGAAACGAATCGGGTTATAATAGGTGTTCAAAGGATAACCCAGATGTTGGACAAACATTCGGAAATACTCGTTGGAGGGACCCTCCATGAGTAATAATCTCACGCCCGGTGAGGTCGTCACCGGCGAGGGCACAGTCACGCTGAACGAAGGGCGCGAGACGGCCGAGGTGACCGTCGGGAACACCGGCGACCGGCCCGTTCAGGTCGGCTCGCACTTTCACTTCTTCGAGGCCAACGCCGCACTGGAGTTCGACCGCGAGACCGCTTTCGGGATGCGACTCAACATCCCGGCCGGCACCGCGGTCCGGTTCGAGCCCGGCGACCAGCAGACCGTCGAACTCGTCGATATCGGCGGCAAGCGCGTCGCCCACGGGATGAACGGGATGGTCAACGGCAGCGTCGACGCCGACCCGAGCGACGCGCTCGAACGGCTCCGAGCGGCCGGCTTCGGTGACACTGGAGGCGAGGAATGACCCGCGAGATGGACCGCGACGCCTACGCCTCGCTGTACGGCCCGACCGAGGGCGACAAGATCCGGCTCGGCGACACCGAGCTGTTCGCCGAGGTCGAGGACGACCTCCGGACCCACGGCGACGAGGCCGTCTTCGGCGGCGGCAAGACCCTGCGGGACGGCCTCGGGCAGGCCCCGGGCGTCACGCAGGAAGAGGGCGCGATGGACTGGGTGCTGACGAACGCGACCATCATCGACCCCGTACTCGGCATCGTCGCCGCCGACATCGGGATTCGCAACGGCGAAATCGCCGGCATCGGCAAGGCCGGCAACCCCGACACGATGGACGGGGTCGACATGGTCGTCGGCCCGTCGACGGACGTCTACCCCTGCGAGGGGAAGATCGCGACGGCCGGCGCGCTGGACATCCACGTCCACTGGAACTCCGCACAGCTCCACGAACACGCCCTCTCGGGCGGTATCACGACGATGCTCGGGGGCGGCTACGGCGGCGGTGCGACCACCTGTACCACCGGTCCGGAGAACGTCAAGCGCCACCTGCAGGCCGCGGAGGACTGGCCGGTCAACACCGGGTTCTACGCGAAGGGCAACGCCTCGAAGCCCGAGCCGCTGGTCGAGCAACTGGAGGCCGGCGCCTGCACGCTGAAGCTCCACGAGGACTGGGGGTCGATGCCAGACGCCATCGACACCGCCCTCGACGTGGCCGAGGAGCAGGACGTACAGGTGTGTATGCACACGGACACGCTCAACGAGGCCGGCTTCGTCGAGAACACCTTCGACGCCGTGGACGGCCGGACGATGCACCTGTTCCACATCGAGGGCGCCGGCGGCGGCCACGCCCCGGACATCATGGAGATGGTCGGTCAGCCCAACATGCTGCCGTCCTCGACCAACCCGTCGATGCCCTACACGGACAACACGTTCGACGAGCACCTCGACATGGTGATGGTGTGTCACCATCTGAACCCCGACGTGCCAGAGGACGTGGCCTTCGCGGAGTCGCGCGTGCGGGCCGAGACCATCGCCGCCGAGGACGTGCTCCACGACATGGGCGCCATCTCGATGATGACGACGGACTCACAGGCGATGGGCCGGATGGCCGAACTCGTCCCCCGGACGTGGCAGACGGCCTCGAAGATGAAGTCCCAGCGCGGCCCGCTCCCCGAAGACGAGGGCTCCGGTGCCGACAACCACCGAATCAAACGCTACATCTCGAAGTACACCGTCAACCCCGCGATCTCCGCGGGCATCGAGCCGTACGTCGGCACGCTCGAACCCGGCAAACTAGCCGACGTAGTGCTGTGGGACCCGGCGTTCTTCGGTATCAAGCCCGCGATGACGTTCAAGGGCGGCTTCCCGGTCCACTCCGAGATGGGCGAAGCCAACGGCTCGCTGATGACCTGCGAACCCATCAAACAGCGCGAGCGGGCCGGCGCCGTCGGCAAGGCCAAACACGGGCTCTCGCTGTCGTTCGTCTCGCCGGCCGCCGCCGAACGCGGCGTCGGCGAGGAGTACGGCCTCGACACACCAGTCGTCCCCGTCGAGGGCACCCGCACGCCCGGTAAAGACGACATGGTGTACAACAGCTACTGTCCCGACGACATCCAGGTCGACGCCGAAACGTTCGAGGTACAGGTCGACGGCGAACACGTCACCTGTGAACCGTCCTCGGAGATACCACTCGCACAGCGGTACCTGCTATGAAACTCACAGCCAAAGAGGAGGAACGACTCACGGTCTTTACCGCCGCAGAGGTCGCGCGGCGCCGCAAGGAGCGCGGCGTCCCGCTGAACCACCCCGAAGCCGTCGCCTACATCAGCGACTGGTGTATCGAGCGCGGGCGTGACGGCGACTCGGTCGCCGAGATTCGCTCCGGCGCGTCCCAGCTACTGGGCCGCGAGGACGTGATGGACGGCGTCCCCGAGATGATAGGGATGATTCAGGTCGAGCCCGTCTTCCCCGACGGCACGAAGCTCGTCACCGTCCACGACCCGATTCGCTCGGATAGCGTCGGCACCGCCGACGCAGCGGGAGACGGCACCGCCGACGGCGGGGACGAGGCCGAAGCGGAATAATGAGCCTCACCCACCGCGACGTGGCGACGGTCGGTATCGGCGGGCCCGTGGGCTCGGGCAAGACCTCGCTGCTGACCGAGCTCGTCCCCCGCCTGCGCGACGACGGTCTGGACGTCGGTGTCATCGCCAACGACATCCTCACACAGGAGGACGCGAACAAACTGCGCGAGCGCTTCGCGGGCGTCGTCCCAGAGGACCTCGTCGCCGGCGTCGAGACCGGGGCCTGTCCCCACACCGGCATCCGCGAGGACCCGTCGATGAACCTCCAGCAGATAGACGCGTTCGTCGACACCCATCCGGAGCTGGACCTCGTGCTCGTCGAGAGCGGCGGTGACAATCTCGCCGCGACGTTCAACCCCGAACTGGCCGACTACTCGCTGTACGTCATCAGCGTCGCCGAGGGCGACGACATCCCCCGCAAGCGCGGCCCCGGTGTCGTCGACTGCGACCTGCTCGTCGTCAACAAGACCGACCTCGCGCCCCACGTCGGTGCGGACTTGGACGTGATGGAGCGGGACGCCGACGAGGTCCGGGACGGCCCGTTCGTCTTCACCAACTGCAAGGCCGACGACGGTATCGACGAAGTCCTGGAGCACGTCCGCGAGGGGGTGCTGTTCGCCTGATGGCCGCCGACCTGCCGGACGCACAGGCAGACCGGGACGAGCCGCGTGGCGAGTCGGCCCAGCCCGACGCCCCGCATCCGGCCTTCGAGCCGTACGCGGCCGAACCCATCCCACAGGCCGCGGTCGGCGCACCGGGGAAAGACGGCGTGCTCGAACTCCGGTTTGCCCCAACTGAGGGGGGGACGAAACTCGTCCACGACTACGCGACGGTGCCGTTCCACGTCTCGGGGACGCTCGGTCACGACCCTCACCCCGAAGTCGAGACGGTCTTCCTGCAGTCGCCGACCGGCGGCATCGCACAGGGCGACCGCCACGACGTCGACATCGCCGTCGAGGCCGACGCGCTCGCCCACGTCTCGACCCAGAGCTCGACGAAGGTGCAGTCGATGAACTGCAACTACGCCGCGGCGGAGACGGCGCTGTCGGTCGGGGCCGGCGGCCATCTGGACTACGTCCCCGAGCCGACGATACTCCACGCCGACTCCCGGTTCTACCAGGGGCTGACGCTCGACCTCGCCGACGGCGCGACGGCCGTCCTCGGGGACATCGTCGTCCCCGGCCGGCTGGCCCGCGGCGAGCGCTTCGACTTCGAGCGGTATCTCTCGCGTGTCCGCGCCCGTGGCCCGGACGGGCTGTTGTTCGAGGACACGACCCACCTCGCGCCCGGGGACGCCGACCCGGCCACGCCCGGTGTGCTGGGCGAGTTCACCGTCTACGGGACGCTGTTCGTCGTCGCGCCCGACGCCGACACGGCGGCCCTGTCGGACGAGCTCCACGCGGCCGTCTCCGACGCCACGGCGCGTGCCGGCGCGACCGAACTGCCAAACGGTGCCGGTGTCGCCGTGCGAGCACTGGGCGACCGCGCCGAGACGGTCGAGGCCGCGTTGCACGCCGCCTGGGACGGGGCCCGCCGCGAGCTACTGGACGCCCCCGCACCGTCCGGGAGGAAGTACTGATGCTGGTCGCCGACAGCTACGTCGGCCACCGCGAGGACGCGGCCGTCGCCGACCGGCTGGCCGACGCCGACGTCGGGACAGTCGTCCTCTCGGACACCGACCGGCGGCGCTCCCGGGTGCGGACGACGACCGCCGACGGCGAGGACATCGGCATCGTCGTGGCCCGCGACCTCGCCGACGGCGACGTACTCGACGCCGACGACCGGCTCGTCGTCGTCGAACTCGCGCCCGTCGACGCGCTCGTCGTGGACGTGGCCGGCGCCGACATCCCGCCGACTGTCGCCCTGGAACTGGGCCACGCGCTGGGGAACCGACACTGGAACCTCGCGCTCCGGGACGGGGAGGCGCTGTTCCCGGTGCCGGACAGCCGCGATCGGATGGACGCGACCGTGGCGGAACTGCTCCCCGACGGCGTCGAGACGCGCTACGAGTCGGTGCCGCCGACGACGTTCGACGACGCGGACGACGGCCACGCCCACGGCGGTGACGGCCACAGCCACGGCGGTGACGGCCACAGCCACGATGGGGCCGGCCACAGTCACGGGGTCCACACCATCGAGGAGGGCGGACAGTGAGCGACGACGCGGCGCTCGAAGCGTTCCGACTCGCCGACTCCTTCCTCCCGGTCGGCACCTACACCGTCTCCTACGGGCTCGAACAGTTCGTGGCGGACGACCGCGTGACCGACGCCGACGAGCTCGAAGCCCTGCTGGAGACGTACCTGCGCCGGCAGGTCGGGCCGGCCGAACTGGTCGCGCTCCGGGCGGCCCACGCCGCCGCCCGCACGGGCGAGCTAGACGCAATCTGTGACGCCGACCGCCGTCTCGCGGCGGTCACGCTCGCGGCGGAGTTCCGCGAGAGCGCGACACAGTCCGGGAAACGCCTGCTCTCGCTGCAGTCGGACCTTCGGGACGACGACCTGCTGGCCCGGTACGCCGAGCGGGTCGACGAGGGGGCGACGCCGGGCAACTATGCCGTCGTTCTGGGCGTCACGGCCGCGCTCGCCGGCGTCGAGGAACGACGGGCCTGTCTGCTGTGCTGTCACGGCTTCGCCACCGGCCTGCTCGGGGCCGCCCAGCGACTGCTCTCGCTCGGCCACACCGACGCCCAGCGGATTCTCGACGGGCTCGGACCGGTGATGAGCGAGGCCGCCGACGACAGCGCGGACCGGTCTATCGACGAGATGACGCCCTTCGCGCCGCTGGTCGACGTGCTGGCGGCGGACCACGAGCGCGCACAGCGGCGGCTGTTCGCGAGCTGAGGCGGACACCGCGCCCGCGTTGCTCCCGAACCAGCCACATATCCGTCCCTGAGTGGACATGGACTTCCGGGAGGGATACTTCAAGCTACCGTGCTCGTGTACGTCTCTCGCGGTTTCAGGTTGCCTATTTGATACTACCGCTCCCATCTCCGTCCGTAATGGCAACCGAAACTTCGACGACGACTGACACCGGTGTCCACCTCCCCGACTGGCAGGCCGGTGTCGTCGGGGGTATCGCCGGGGCGGCCGTCATGGCCGTCCTTATCTCGGTGATGAACGCAGCAGTGCTCGCGGGCGCGATTCCGGCGCTGTACGGGCTCTCTGGCGGTGCCGCGGGCTGGATAGTTCACCTGTCTCACGGCGCGGTTCTGGGGGTCGTCTTCGCCGCTATCGTCCGGGCGGTGGGCGAGGACCGCTCGGCCGGGACAGTCGTGGGTCTGGGCGCGCTCTGGGGCGTCGTCACCTGGGTGGGTCTCGCCGCGCTGGTGATGCCGCTGTGGCTGGGTGCCGTCGGCTTCCCGATGGCCCCGCCGTTCCCGAACTTCGCCCCGCCGAGCCTGCTGTGGCACGCCGTCTACGGCGGCGTGCTGGGCGTCGCCTACGCCGGCCTCCGGTAGAACAAGACCCAAACCGACCCCGTTCTTTTCCGAGATATGGACGTCGTCTCTCTCACCGAGGAGCTGGTGGCGATTCCGAGCCACGACGACGAGACAGCCGCCGGCGAGTTCGTCGCCGAGTGGCTCCGTGACCACACCGACGCGGCCGTCTCCCGCGACGACCACGGTAACGTCGTCGCCCGGACGGGAACGGGCGAGCAGTCGCTCGCTCTCGTCGGCCACCACGACGTGGTGCCCCCGGACGACAGACAGGTCGACGACACGGGCGAGTACCGCCTCACGCGGCGAGCGGGACGCCTCTACGGCCGCGGCACCGCCGACATGAAGGGCTCGCTCGCGGCGGCGATGCTCGCCTTCGCCGACGCGGAACCGACCGCCGGCGAACTGGTTTTCGCCTCTTTCGCCGGCGAGGAGCAGGGCGGTGAGGGGTGTCGTGCGGCCATCGAGGACGGGTTCTCGACCGACTACGCCGTCGTCGTCGAGGGGTCGACGGGCTACTCCGAGCCGGGGGTCCCCGCGAGCGAAGCGGGTGGGGGCTCGCCGGAGCGTCGCTCCGACGGTGTCACCGACGTGGCCGTCGCCCACAAGGGCCGGCGCGGGTCGACAGTCGTCGCCGAGGGCACCGCCGCGCACGCGAGCGAGGTCGACGCGGGCGAGAACGCCATCTACCGGGCGACCGACGCCGTCGACCTGATCCGGGGTATCGAGTTCCCGACCACCGACGTGCTCGGTCACGAACTGCGGGGGAGCGTCACCGTCACCGAAATCGAGGGCGGGTCGGCCTGGAACGTCGTCCCCGAGCGCTGCGAGGCGACGGTCGACGAACGGACCGTCCCCGGCGAACGGGCGCCACTGGAGCGCGTCGAGGCTCTCGACGGCGTCTCCGTCCGCGTCGATCAGGACCTCCCGCCGATGGCCTGCGGCGACGCCGCGTTCGCCGACGCGGTGCTGGACGCGGCCGCCGGGGCACAGGAGGGCGACCCCGAACACGTCGTCAAACCCCACGCGACCGACGCCGGCTGGCTCGCAGCGGCGGGCACGGACTGTGTCGTCGTCGGCGCGGCCGAACCCGGCGAGGCACACACCGCGACGGAGAGCGTCTCCATCGCTGTGCTGGAGCGGTGCCGGACCATCTACGACGGCGTGGTCGACTCGTGGCTGGATTGACCCGGGCGGCGGGCGCGACCAGTTCACTGACCGACACTGTTTCAGTCGTGCCCCGTCGAACTGCGCGTAATGCCCTCGTCGGATACCACTCGGGTACCACTCACTCGCCGCGCCCTCCTCGGTCGCACGGCCGGCGCCGCCGCCGGAATCGCTGCCGCGACCGGGACCGCGGCCGGCTCGCAGTCGGCGGTCGCGGCGCCGACGGTCATGACGCAGAACGCGTATCTCGGTTTCGACGTCGCCGCGCTGGCACGGGCCGAGTCGATGGCGGACGTCCGGCGTATCGCGGGTGACCTCTTCGAACAGGTCGAGCCCGAACGCTACGGGGCTCGGGCCGACAGCTTCGCCGCGGCGGTCGAAACCAACGACCCGGCCGTCGTAGCCCTGCAGGAGGTGGTGGCGCTCCGGCGACAGCAGCCGGGGGATTTCGGCACCGAGTCGAGCGAGGCGGCCTCGGAGGTCGTCGTCGACTTCCTCTCCCGCATCCGGACGGCTCTGGACGACCGGGGGCTGGACTACACCGTCGCCGCCGAGGCGGTGACGAACGACGTCGAACTGCCGGCCGAGACGGACGACGGTGCCGTCGACGTGCGTCTCACCGACAGAGACGTGCTGTTGGTCCGCGGCGACCTCGACACCGCCGACGCCGTCACGGGCACCTACGACGCCGCACTGGCGCTCCCGGTGCCGGGCACCGACCGACGGCTCGTCGTCAACCGCGGCTACGCCATGGCCGACGTCACCGTCGACGGCGTCGAGTTCACGGCCGTCTCGACGCATCTGGAGTCGACCTCGGCGACGTTTCGGCGCCTGCAGGCACGGGAACTGCTCGATATCCTCCCCGCGGACGGGCCGGTCGTCCTCGGCGGTGACATCAACAGCGCGCCGGGCAGCGGGGCCTACGAGCTGTTGACCGACACGCTGACCGACCCGTACGCCGAGCTTCGGCCCGAGGCGGACGGCTACACCTGCTGTCAGGCCGACGACCTGCGCAACGACCAGTCACAGCTCACCCGTCGCATCGACACGGTGCTGTACCGCGGGGCCGTCAGCCCGACGTCGGTCGGGCGTGTCGGCCACGAGCCCGGTGACCGCGTCGCGGTCGCGGTCGACGGGGAGACCGTCCGCGTGTGGCCCTCGGACCACGCCGGCGTCGTCACCACTCTGGAGATACAGTCGACACCGGCCGAGGCGACGACGCCGTCCACGGCCGCGACGCCGTCTCCGACTGCGAGCGGGACGCCGTCGGCGCCGACCGCAACGGGCGTTTCGGCCCCCGGTTTCGGCCTCCTCTCGGCGGTCGCCGGGCTCGTGCTGGGCGTCGGGACGTGGCTTCGGCGTCGGTCCGACTGACCACCGCGCCGCTCGGCCGGCAACGCGCCTATAGGACTCCCCGCCTAACCCCCTGGCATGGCAACGACGACCGACACGACCGCGACGTACGAGGCGTTCCTGGACCACGTCAAGCGTCTCCACTACGTCGGCGACGCGGGCAGCGTCCTCCAGTGGGACCAGCAGGTGATGATGCCGAGCGGCGGGACGCCCGCCCGGGCCAAGCAGTCCTCGGCGCTGTCGACGCTGCACCACGAACTGCTGACCGACGACCGGCTCGGCGAGTGGCTGGACGAACTCGACGACGCCGACCTCGACCCCGAGCAGGCGGCCGTCGTCCGGGAGGTCCGCCGCGACCACGAACGGGCTGTCCGGGTCCCCTCGGACCTCGTCGAGCGCATCTCCGAGGCCTCCTCGAACGCTCTGCCGGTCTGGGAGGAGGCCAAGGCCGAGGACGACTTCGCTATGTTCGCCGACACGCTCGAAGAGATGGTCGAACTCCGCCGGGAGTACGCCGCCGCCATCGACCCCGACCGGGACCCCTACGAGGTCCTCTTCGAGGAGTACGAGCCGTATCTCGGCGTCGACACCGCCGAGGAAGTGTTGACGACCCTGCGCGACGAACTCGTCGGGCTCATCGACGACATCGCCGACAGCGACGTGACCCTCGCCAACCCGTTCGAGGGAACCTACGACGACGACACCCAGCAGGCCCTCGTCGAGGACGCGCTCTCCACGCTGGGGTACGACTGGGACCACGGCCGACTCGACACCGCGCCCCACCCGTTCTCGACGGGGACGCAGTTCGACGCCCGCGTCACCACCCGGTTCAAGCCCGACGACCCCATGGACGCCGTGGGGTCGACCATCCACGAGTTCGGCCACGCCACCTACACGCTGGGACTCCCACAGGAGGACTACGGCACGCCGCTCGGCGAGGACCGGGACCTCTCGGTCCACGAGTCACAGTCGCGCTTCTGGGAGAACCACGTCGGCCGCTCCCGGCCGTTCTGGGACCTGTTCGCCGACACCGCCAACGACCACCTCGGCACCGACGCCTCCCCCCGTGCGTTCTACGAGGCGGCCAACACGGTCCACCCGGACAACCTCATCCGCGTCGAGGCTGACGAGCTCACCTACCACATGCACATCATCCTCCGCTTCGAGATAGAGCGGGACCTGATACGGGGCGATCTGGCGGTAGCGGACGTGCCGGACGTGTGGAACGAGAAGATGGCCGAGTATCTGGGTGTCCGGCCCGACACCGACGCGGCGGGCTGTCTGCAGGACATCCACTGGACCAACGGCGCTATCGGCTACTTCCCGACGTACACCCTCGGGTCGGTGCTTGCCGCCCAGCTCGACCACCACGTCCGGGCCGACCTGGGCGACGTCGACGCCCTCGTCCGCGACGGCGACTTCGCACCGATCCACGACTGGCTCACCGAGCGCGTCCACCGCCACGGCGCCCGGTACGAGACCGACGACCTCGTCCGGGAAGCCACGGGGGAGTCCTTTAGCGCCGACCACTTCCTCGCCTACGCCGACGAGAAGTACCGCGACCTCTACGACTGCTAGAGTACCAATTGAAACGACTCACACACCGACCGCCCTGCTGTCGTGTGGTCGGGGGTGCGTTGATGGCTACTATAGGGCCTCTCCGGCGGTCCGATTTTCAGTTCTGATTCATTAGGCATATCGTTTTTCAAGCACCAGTTCATCGCCTGTCATATCATGTCTGAATCCGGGCCCGGGACGACGGACGTTTCGGCGAGTGCCGACATCGACGACGATATCGACGCGGATATCGAGGACGATATCGCCGAAGACATCGACAGAGAGGCCGGCTACGAGCACGAGGTCGCAAGCGAGATACAGACGCTCATCGCGGAACTGGAGAACTCGTCGGTCGACATCGCGCACGAGACCGCCGACATCAGGGAGCGAACCGCCGAGCAGTACGAGGGGATGGCGGAAATCGCCAGCGAGGTGTCGAACCTCTCGGCTTCCGTCGAAGAGATAGCCTCCTCCTCCGAAGAGGTCTCGGCGGCGACCCGGGAGGCCAACGACCTCGCCGAACGGGGGCAGGACAACGCCGAAGACGTCCACGAGGCGATGGAGGCCATCCAGCAGGCCGCCGACAGCGTCGCTCAGGACGTCCGGACCATCCAGCAGAGCGTCCAGGAGATAGACGAGATCGTCGACGTCATCAACGACATCGCCGACCAGACCAACATGCTGGCGCTGAACGCCTCTATCGAGGCCGCCCGCGCCGGTGAAGCCGGCGAAGGGTTCGCTGTCGTCGCGAACGAGGTCAAATCGCTGGCCGAGGAGTCCCAACAGCAGGCCACCACCATCGAGGGGATGATAGACGGGATTCAGGACGACACCGAGAACGCCGTCAGGAGCCTCGAATCGAGCAACAGAGAGATAGACGACGGCATCGAGACCGTCGAGGAGTCCACCGAGATCCTCTCGGATATCGGCGACGCCGTCCGCGAGGTCAACCACGGCATCGAGGAGGTCGCGACCGCGACGGACCAGCAGGCCGCCTCCACCGAGGAGGTCGCGAGTATGATAGACCAGGCGACCGACGACGCCGAGGTCATCGCCGAATCGACGGCCGACATCGCCGACAAAGCGGAGGGCCAGACCGACCAGATAGCCGGCATCAACCAGCGGATGGACGACCTCGTCGAAGACCTCCAGCGGAACAACTGATACGAGGCCCGCCGCGCCGGCTCCTCACGGCCGGTCGCTCGCCGCTTCGGCAGTCACAGCGTCCGAGCGGCCTCAGGACAGCCGTTCGCGGGCGCGTGCCTCCCGCCGCGCCTGGTAGAGCCCCAGGCCCCCGATGAGCGACACGATGACCCCGACGAAGAAGGCCCCCGTTGCCTGTCCCGACCGGCTGTCTTCGAGGAACGCCTGTCCCGGCGCGCCGGGGTCGACGTACGCGGTCACGCGCTCACCGACGGCGTACGCCGACGCGCGCGACTGTGCGGCCGCTCTGTCTTCGTATCGCGGTTGCGTGGTCCCCGGGTAGATTCTGTCCGAGGTGTAGCTGGTCCCCCGAAATCGGTACTGGAACGTCACGGCCGGAACGTACGACTCCCTGCCCCGTGACCCCTGCAGCTGTTCGACACCGACTTCGCTGACTTCGGCGGTTATCTGGACTCTGTTTTCGAGAGTCCCGGAGTCCGCCACGTACGAGTAGGCTCCCACTCCGACGATGCCGAGACCGGCCAGCAGGACGAAGACGCTCATCGCTTTCCCCGGCTTCGGCGGTCGGACGGGCAGGCGGCTGGCGTCCTCCGCGTCGGTGTCGCCGGTCCCGCTGTTTCCCATGTCCACTCTTTGCGGCCCTGAACAATAAAACTCAGACCCCGCTCGAACGGATATATCTGCGCCGGTTTCGACACGCTCCACCCGAAACGTCCGCGGGCCGCTGGCACTCCTCGGCCGCATCCCGCCGTTTATATCCGCCGCCGGCCAACACCTCGCCATGCGACCGGACCTCGACACAGAACAGCTCGACCGCTACTCCCGCCACATCATCATGGACGACGTCGGTCCGGCGGGGCAGGCGGCGCTGCTCGACACCGGCGTGCTCGTGGTGGGTGCCGGCGGTCTGGGCTCTCCGGTCCTGCAGTATCTCGCGGCGGCGGGCGTCGGCCGGCTCGGCATCGTCGACGACGACACGGTCGAACGCTCGAACCTCCAGCGACAGGTCGTCCACGGCGACAGCGACGTGGGTCGGCCGAAGGTCGACAGCGCCCGCGACTTCGTGGCCGACCTGAACCCCGACGTGACCGTCGACAGCCACGAGCTACGGCTCTCGGCCGACAACGCCGCCGACCTCGTCGACGAGTACGACATCGTGGTCGACGCCTCCGACAACTTCGCGACGCGGTTTCTGGTCAACGACGCCTGCACGCTCGCCGGCGTCCCGTTCTCCCACGGCGCGGTCTTCCGGTTCGAGGGGCAGGTGACGACGTTCACCGGCGACGGGCCCTGCTACCGCTGTCTGTTCCCGAAAGCCCCGCCCGCGGGCACGGTGCCTGACTGCTCGACGGCCGGCGTGCTGGGCGTCCTGCCGGGCACGATCGGCTGTCTGCAGGCGACGGAGGTGGTCAAACTCGCGATGGACTACGGGGACCCCCTCGACGGCCGGCTGCTCGCGTTCGACGCCGGACGGATGAACGTCGACGAGGTACCCGTCGCCCGGAACCCGGACTGTCCGGTGTGTGGCGACGACCCCGCCATCGGTTCGGTCGGCGAGGCGACCTACGACGGCCGCTGTGAACTGTAACCAGTTCTCAGCGCCGATACTCGGGTGCGGAGATTCAGGATGGGGAAACCGGGACTCCGTCCGAGACCTCACAACGGCACCCTCGTCGCCCCGCACGCTGACTGTGCAACGCCCCGGTTACGCCGACCTCGCTGGGCTGGGGACCGGCGTGGTTGCTCTCAACTGCTACGTGGCCCTCTCGGTCTGACTCCGTTCAACTCTCACGCCCGGAGCGGGTCCAGTTCGACCATCGCATCGCGGGGCGGTGTGTCGAACAGGTCCGGGTGACACAGCGCCGCCAGAAATTCCAGCGTCTCGACCAGCCGCGGCCCAGAGCGGTTCACGAAGTGATGACCGTCGACGACGTAGGCCCGTTCGTCGCGTACCGCCCCGAGGTCGTCGAAGCCGGGGCGCTCGGTCACGTCGGCGAGGTTCTCGCGGGTCTGTTCGACGTCGAACCCGCAGGGGGCCGCCACCAGCACGTCGGGGTCGTACGCCCGTACTTCGGTCCACTCGCGGGGCCGCGAGTGGGCGCCGGGCTCGGCCATGGCGTACTCACCACCGGCCAGTTCGACCATCCCGGGAATCCAGTGGCCCGCGACCATCACCGGGTCGAGCCAGTCCAGCACCGCCACGCTGGGCGTGTCGTCCGCACGCGCGGCGGTCGTCTCGACGGCGGCCACTCGCTCGCGGAGGTTCGCCACGACCTCCGTCGCCCGCTCCTCGCGGTCGATAGCCGCCCCGACGCGGTGGATAGAGTCGAAGAGCCCGTCGAGGCTATGCACGTCCAGCGTCAGCACGTCGGCGTCGAGTCCCAGCTCGGCAACGGCGTCGGCCACCAGGACGTGGTCGACGGCACACACGTCACAGACGCCTTGCGTAACGACCACGTCGGGCTCTAGCTCGGCCAGCGTCTCGCGGTCGACGGCGTAGACGCCGTCGGCCTCCTCGGCCTCGGCGACCTGCTCGTTTATCTCGCTGCTCGACGCCTCGGGGTCGACCCGGGAGCGGTTGACCGAGGGCTGCTCGCGGGCCGCCGGCGGGTAGTCACACTCGTGTGACACCCCGACCGGTTCGACCCCGAGCGCGTAGACTATCTCCGTGGCGGACGGCAACAGGGTGACGACGCGCATAGACCTGCTACGGGCGCCCGGAACTAAAGGCTCGCCTCGGGGACCGCAAGCTAAACGATAGGCACGCGCAGCGACCCGGCCTCGCCCAGGCTCCGGCGCAGCCTATCACCTGCCCCGGTATCCGGGCGCTGGCGGATGTCGACCGGACTCGTCACTCTCCCCCGGCTGCTGACTGTCGTCTCTTCGGTCTCCATGCCCGCACGTGCCGCCGACCTTCGTATACACGTTGCTTCACATGTGGCGTGCTTGCCGGACCACCGCACCAGCGATGGTGCGTGGCTCTTCCGGGCTTCGTTACGCTTACGCCCGATGACCGCGCAGTCGCTCGTATGAACGTCAAATCGCGCCACCACCTCCGCTCGGACGCGGTCGACGACATCGCCGACGCGCTCGCCGACAACCTCGGTGTCGAACTGGACGCCGACAGCTTCGAGAAAGTCGAGTTCGAGGACAGCGACTGGGACGTCGTCCTCGTCGACGGCGAGCCACACGTCCTCTATGTCGAAGACGACGAACCGTTCCTCACCGTCGAAGGCGCGAACGCGCACCCGCCGGAGAGACACGTCGTCACCGTCGACACGGGCGCTATCTCGTTCGTCTCCGACGGCGCCGACATCATGCGGCCGGGCATCACCGAGGCCGACGACGACATCAGCGAGGGTGACTTGGTCGTCATCAACGAGGAGACCCACGGGAAGTTCCTCGCGGTCGGCCGGGCGATGGCCGACGGCGACGACATGGTCGGCGAGTCGGGGAAGGTCGTCAAGTCCATCCACCACGTGGGTGACGACCTGTTCGAGTTCTCGGTCTGAGCGGGCTCCGAGTCGCGTGGACACTGCTGCCGTTTCGCTGCCGGTGTCAACGGCCGTGTCCGGGAATATTTCGCCGCCTGACGCCGGAACAAATATCCGTCTGACGAAAAGTTGAAACGGGTAGCGCCCGCCCGGTGGGATATGGGACTAATGAGCAAGATTCTCGGCGAGTCGGGGCCATCCCGGAAGACCGACGACTACGTCGAACTGAACGCCGACAACTACGATACGACGAGCGTCGAGTCCGAGCGACAGGTCCGAATCGCCCGTATCAGCGGCTCGAAGGACGTCATCGACATCAAGGACGCCGTCTACGACGGCGACATCGTCATCGCCGACATCACGCGCCACTCCACGCAGGACCGGACCATGGAACACATCAGCGACGAGCTCAAGCAGGTCGCCAACGAGGTCGGCGGCGACATCGTCCAGAAGGACGACGACCAGCTAATCATCACGCCGGCCGGGGTCACCGTCTCGCGCGAACGGCTCGGGGAGTAAGCTACCAGTTCGCACGCCTCGGACCGGCTAGCCGGCTTCAATGTCCTTTTCGGTGTCGGCCCGATAGAGGTGGTGATGACTGAACCGGCCATTCGAACACGCGAGTTACGGAAACGCTACGGCGACGTGCAGGCGCTCGACGGACTGGACCTGACCGTCGACCGCGGCGAGTTTTTCGGACTGCTCGGACCAAACGGCGCCGGCAAGACGACGTTCATCAACACGCTCGTCGGCCTCGTTCAGGGAGACAGCGGCACCGCCGAGGTGTTCGGCTTCGACGTCGAGGCCGACTACCGGGAGGCCCGCGACCGCATCGGACTCGCCCCACAGGAGTTCAACGTCGACCGCTTTTTCCCCATCATCGAGGTGCTCGAACACAAAGCCGGCTACCACGGTATCGGCAGCACCGAGGCCCGCCGCCGGGCCGAGGAGGCCCTGAAGACCGTCGGCATCTGGGACAAACGCGACACCCGTTTCGACTGGCTCTCGGGCGGAATGAAGCGACGGTTCGTGCTCGCCCGCGCGCTCGTCTCGGACCCGGACCTGCTGATTCTCGACGAGCCGACCGCGGGCGTCGACGTGCAACTTCGCCACGACCTCTGGAACATCATCAACCGGATGAACGACGAGGGGACGACCATCCTGCTCACCACCCACTACATCGAGGAGGCCGAACGGCTCTGTGACCGGGTCGCTATCATGGACAGCGGACGGAAAGTCGAGGTGGCCACCCCGGGCGACCTGATGTCGCGTGGCACCGACACCATCGACATCGGACTGGCCGACCCGCCACGGACGGCGCCGCGGCTCGACGTGGACGGCGTCACCGAGGTCGCCGTCACCGACGACGGACTCAGCGTCACCGCCGCCGGCGGCAGCCAGACCGCCCCCGAACTCATGCGCGAACTCGAACGTCAGGGTCACACCGTGACCTCGCTCGACATCCGCCGGGCCTCGCTCGAAGAGGTGTTCGTCGACCTGACCCGCGACGACCGCGAGTACGCGGAGGTGTCGGCGTGAGCCGCGACGGTGGCGCCCCCTGCTCCGGTCGCTGGACCGCACACAGCGCAGCTCAGTGGACACAGTCCACAGCCAACGGAGCGACAGCATGAATCAGAACACGACCCAGCTCAAGACCCTCATCCGACGGGAAATCCTCCGATTCGTCAGACGACCGTACAACACGTTCCTGCCGCCGATTATCACGAACGCGCTGTATTTCTCGGTTTTCGGCGTGATTCTCGGTAGCCGAATCGGCTCGATCGCCGGCGTCAGCTACATCCAGTTCGTCCTGCCGGGACTGGTCGTTCTGGGCGCTATCTCGGACAGCTTCGAGAACGCCTCGTTTACCATCTTCCACGGCAGGTGGAACGAGTACATCCAGGCCGTCCTGACGTCACCGATGTCGAACCGGGATATGGTGTCCGCGTACGTGGCCGCGAGCGCGCTGCGGGGTATCATCACGTCGCTGCTGATAATCGGTGTCGGGCTGATATTCACGTCCGTTCCGGTCGCTAACCCGCTCTACCTGACCGCGTTCATCCTGCTGATTACGACGCTGTTCGGTGGTCTCGGCGTCATCGGCGGCCTGTGGGCGAGCGACTTCGACTACCTGACGGTGATGAACCAGTTCATCCTCCGCCCGCTGGTGTTCTTCGGCGCCGTCTTCTACTCGCTCGAAGTCCTCCCGCCGGTCTGGCGGACCGTCTCGCTGTTCAACCCCATGGTCTACATGGTCAACGGGGTTCGCTACGGGATGATCGGCGTCACCGAAATCGACCCCACCACCTCCCTGCTCGTGCTCTCCGGTGCGACGGTGGCCGTTCTGGCTATCGATTTCTCGCTGTTCAAGCGGGGATACGGGCTGTCCGAGTAACGACCACGTCCCCGAGGGTCCGACGGTGGGGTAGAACGACTCGGACTTGACCTCGCTGCTGACGAACCGGACGTGCCGTGGTGTGCCGGATTGGGACCGCTTCCGGCGGAGCGGACAAACTATGACAGGGGGCAGACCCCGCGACCAGCGGGGCCGTCGGTGCTCCGGATACTTCTGTTCGCCTCCGGCAGGGCGTGTGTGAACGTATGTCACGAACGTATTTATGGGTGACGGCGAGAAAACTGTCCCAGCTCGGCTCAGACGCTGTCCGGCTTGTCGGCGTCGTCCTCGACGTCGCGTTTCAGCGAATCGCGGCGGGCCTTGGCGTCGCGCCCGGTCGCCTCTTCGAGGAAGTTGTTCTTCTTGCTGACGGCGTCTTCGGCGGCGTCGACGTGCCCCTCCGCGATGACCTCCTCGGCCGGCCGTTCGTCGATGTGCAGCGCCAGCTTGTCCTTCTTGCTCCCGTAGGAGACGGTCCCGGCGACGACCCTGTCGAAGACGGGGTTGTCCGGTTCGTCGACGACAAGCAGGTCGCTACCGTTGTGTTCCTCCGTATCGGTGATGTCACCGAAGTACTCCTCGACGAACGCTTCCATATCAGGGACGCGATCTTCGAGGTGCTCGCCGCGTCGCATCTTGTACTCTCGCATGGGCGACGTTTTGCAAGGCGCCGTCTTACCCTTTGCGTTCACTCCCGGTGAGCTCGGTCAACTCGCTTTGTTCGTTCTCCCCGCTATCGCGACCGTGAAGCGGTCGCTCACTCCCCAGTGTTGACGAGCGCGCCCTTGTGACACTCCGGGCAGAAATCGCCCGCTCGCAGCGAACTCGACGCAACGTCGGTAGTGAACTCACACTTCGGGCAGTGGAACTGGCCGCTCGGGACGGTCACCGCCGACCCGCCGAAGGGCTCGACGTCTGTGGCCCCGTCACCGTCGTCAGACGGTTCCGACTCGGCGACGCCCGTCTCCGGAACCCAGTCGTCCGCTTCGTCGTCCGGCTCCGCTGGCCACTCACCGGGCTGTCGGTCATCGGCCACCGAGTCGTCCTCGTCGTCGCCGTCGATTATCATGCCGTCGTCCGACTCCGGGTCGCTTGCGACAGCCGCTTCTTCGGCGTCGAGTGGCGGCTCGTTCTCTTCGGCGTCCTCGATAGACACCTCCGTCGAGGGGTTCTCTAGCTCGCTGTCTCCACCCGCGGGCTCCTCGTCACCGTCGTCGAGAATCTCCGCGTCGTCGGCGCCGGGGTCCACGGCGTCGACGGCGGCGTCCACTTCGGCGCTCTCGTCGTCCGCCACCGCTGGCTCTGATTCCTCGTCGTCGTCGTCCGCTGGCTCCGCCTCCTCTGTCGCTGTCTCCTCGTCGTCGATCATGTCGCCCGCGATATCGGACGGCGTCTCGATGGCGGTCACTTCCTTGTTCTCGGAAACGATTCGCGTCTTCCCACATCGTTCGCAGGTCTCGCGTTCCTGAATCGTGATGACGACCTCGCTGCCCTGTTCCTCGCGTTCCCGTTCGACCGCCGCCTCACCGTACTTGTGCCCGATGACGGAGCATTTGAGACCCATTGTCTGTCAATGTTGCTGTGACCTACTTAAACTCTGCCCGTCTGTCGTCCACGCCGATACCGCCACACTCCGCGCCCGCTCCCTTCCTTCCTTGATATCTGATGCGTAATTTTATAATGGGTACGGCGACCAACACTTTCCAATGCGCGTGGCCACACTCGTTGCACTCGTGAGTATCGGCCTGCTCGCCGCCACGGGGGGCGTCGTAGCGGCGGAGAACACCGCTCCACTTGCCGATGCCGGCGTGGACCAGACGGTCCCGGCCAACACGACGGTGCATCTCGACGCCAACGGGACCGTCGACCCCGACGGCGAGGTCGCGGGCGTCTCCTGGACTATCGAGACGCCGGGCGGCGACACGACCAGTCCGGCCTGTCCCGACTGTCGACGGACCGAGTTCGACGCCGACGACACCGGGCAGTACACCGTCACACTGACCGTGACCGACGACGACGGCGCGACTCGCTCGGACACGCTGTACGTCACCGTCACGAACGCGACCGGACCCGCTGTCACGCTGTCCGGACCGGGTGTGACGCTGCAAGACTCCAACACCACCTTCGAGGCGAACGTGAGTCGAGATAACGCACCGCTCCAGACGCTCGCCTGGGTCGTCGACGGCGAGGTCGTGCATCGCCAGTCACTCGACGGTGCCACCGCGAACACGTCGTTCTCCCACTCGTTCACCAACACAAGCACGATGGCCGTCCGCGCCGTCGTCTACGACACGCTCGGGAACCGCGGAAGCGCGACGTGGTCGGTCAAGGTGGTCGAAGGCGGAGGCGGTGGTAGCGGTGTCGGCGGTAGCACCTGTGCCTCGGGGGGCTGTTCGGGGGCAGACAAAATCGTCACTGGCCCCGACGGGCAGGACTACGTGCTCGATACCAACGGTGAAGACGGGATTCAACTCAACAGCGGTGACGGGGCAGACGCACTCACAGATTACGGGGACAATCTTCAGGAATCCGGGGACTTGCGCAAGACCGTCGGAGGCGCGTACAAAGTCACCGAGGGTCAAGCGCTCTCTGACATAACGACTGAAGCGGCCGAAACGAACGACCCGATGAACGATGATAACACGGGCAGTGACTATTTTGTCGATGATGATGGAGATTTGCCCATTTTGGATGACGATGACAGCGATGATTCGTTCAACCAATTTGATCCTTTAGATTTCTCGCCCGGTGGACCCAGTGAGAATGGCGATAGCAGCGAGGGTAGCGATGGCGTCCTGAACAACCCACTCTTATAAGAGGTGGTGGTTCTCGGTTATTCACTTCTCAATCATTATTACAAAATTCTTAACTAACTGTATTAAAAATGTTAATAGGAAAATTTAAACAGAAACATAAATATAAACAATAAATATGTCTAACGGCAAATTTGCATTCCGCCACACCCTGTTCAGCATCCTCTTCGCCACTTTACTGGTAACTGCTGGATGCTCCGGGATTCTATCGGATTCCGACGACAGGTCTGGAGCAACGCCAACGTCCGTGTTGGGTGGTTCTGACGACGAACCTGTTCCGGACAATGAAACGGACCTGCGTAGGGTCGCTATTCCCGATAACGGGAGCACCACGGTGTCTGGTGAGCTTGATACGGATGACCCAATTAGTGATAATAAGTTCTACGAGCCGGTCCAAATCGAAGTCAAGGCTGGGGCGCAAGCGAATATCACAATGCAAGCGGACGGCGGTGAACCGATGTTACGGGTTGTTAATCCCATCGGCAACGTCACTCAAACTGTCAGAAATAGTGATTCCGGAACGGTTGAGTTAATAGGTGGGACCTTCTCTAAGACAGGGAACTATACCATCGAAGTGACTTCGGACAACCCGAATGAAACGTTCGAGTATAATCTTACTATTGAGCGGGCTGGATCCGGAATATTCGCCGGTGCAAAATCAACATGGAACGAAACCGAAAAATATCTAGCGTTTGGTCGCACCTTTGCCCGCGCTGCGAACGCCACCGCAGATAACGGGCAGTTCTCTGGCTACGTCTCCCGGCGGAGTCTATGGGCTAACGCCCAAGAAGATTACCTAATAATTGGCTACCAGTGGGACGCGGAAAACCTGACCACCAGAGAGATGGTTGATATAGATACTGCCATAGAACTGACTTATGCGAATCTCGACGAGACCTATCGGAATGCGACAGGCAATCCTGAGTTTGCAGAAAACAAGTCCTGGGTCCCCGAGATAATCTATTTCCGTGCAGAGAACCCTAATGGGGAACTGTACCGAACGAACTTCCTGACGTTGGACTGGGCCCGAGAGTACGCTGAAACGGAAGACATCAGATCGTATTCTGACCGGTACTATTCGACGAATCGGATTGGACCGGGGAGCCCGAGCTACGAGGAGGGCGGGGACGTCATGACCACTGACGAAGCGTTCCCACTAGGGACGTATCTCAACTACACCTTCCCTGACGGGACGACACTCGAAGAGAGATACTACGACTGAAACACTCTGATCGAGGTCGGTTCCGGGGCTTCAGGACGATTCCGTTGTCGACTAACTCCCGGGTCGGGAACTCGCGGCAGGTCCCAGTTCCGACCGGTGAGTCCGACCGTTGAGGGACAAAGCCAAGAGCCAGCCGGGTTTAGGGGGTGATATGAGAGCGAAGCCGGAGTACCGCAATCGGGACGAGACGGAGGTTGTGGTACTCGATGCGCTCGCGGACCGCCACCAGGAGGGGATGACGGTGTTCGAGATACGCTCGCGAGCGGACGTCACCATCGACCAGATCGAGGACGCACTGGCTGCGCTGAAGGCGGACGGCCTCATCGTCGTCGAGAAAGAGGACGAGCGGACGCTCATCCTGCCCGACGAGGACGTGGTGGGGCCGGAGACGAGCGAGGACGAGGCGTCGCTGCTGCAGAAGGTCCGCCGCCTGCTCCCGCTATAGCGGCGTCGCCGCGCAGTTGTTCGGGCCCAGTTCCAGCTCGAAGGCGGCGTCGTCGTCGGCGCGTTCGATGCCGAGGTTGATGGCGATGATGCGCTCGAAGTTGGCGGGTCGGGGCGGGATATCGTCACAGATGCGCTCGACGAAGGCTTCGCGGTCGAGCCGCAGCGCCGGGAGCCGGTCGCGCAGGTCGCCCAGCCGAGCGGTGTAGCGCCGGCCTGCGTCAGGGTCGGTCGTCTCGCCGTGGTGGCCCGGCGCGACGAGGGTTTCAGCCGGGAGTGCACCGAGCCGTTCGGTGAGCGTCTCGTATAGCGTTTCCGCGAGCGCCGCTGTGCCCTCGTCGCCGGCTTCGAGGTCCGGGCGAGCGACGCTCTCCAAGAAGATGCTGTCGCCGGCCAGCAGGACGTCGCCGACGCGGAAGCCGGTCATGCCGGTGGTATGGCCCGGCAGGGCAACGGCGTCGAGCGAGACCGACCCGACCGCGATGCTCCCGTCGTCGGGGAGCTCGGTCACGTCGAAACTGACGCCGCGGTCGACGGCGCGGGCCGGCACGACTGGTTCGACGCCGTGGTCGGCGGCGAGTCGGCGGACGCCGCTGACGTGGTCGGCGTGGACGTGCGTGTCGACGGCGTGGGTTAGCGTGGCATCGCGGTCGGCGGCGTCGGCGACGTAGCGGTCGGCGAACTCCCGGAGCGGGTCGACGACAGCGGCCGCACCGTCGCTGACGACGAGATAGGCGAGACAGCCCGTGGCGGGGCGCTGGTACTGCAGGACGGTCGCGGTCTTGCAGGGCAGTTCGTGGGCCTCGTAGAGGCGGGCCCACCCGTCCATCCCGTCGGCGAGATTGCGGGCGTCGATGCCGTGGTCGACCAGCAGGCCGGCGGCGAAGGCGCTGGCCTCGCCGCGGGCACAGACCGCGGTGATCGGGCCTTCGCCGTCGATGCGTTCGAGCAGCGCATCGACCTCGCCGGTCACCTTCGCCTGCAGGAACTTCGCGAACGGGAGCTGTGTCGCCGTCACCGTCGGTCCCTCGATGTGCCACTGCTCGAACTCGTCGCGGTCGCGGACGTCCAGCAGCCGGACGGGTTCGCCCGCGTCGAGCCGCTCTTTCAGGGCCGCCGCGGAGAGCGAGGGGTGCTCGGCGGGCGGGTCCGGATGGTTCTCGGCCATATCTCAGAGAGGGGGCCGCGACCGATAAATCGGGCGGAGGATGTATGCCCCGAGCGGTCCTTTCACCGGTATGGACGCAGCCGACACCATCGCGGCCGTCGAGGACGGGACGACGACCGAGCGCAGTCGGCTCGGTTCCGACAAGACGCTCGTCGCGGCCACCGATGCGACGCTGGAGACCGACGCCGTCTGGCGGGCCGCGGCGACGCGGGAGGCCGGCGTGGCCGGGGCACTGGACGGCTGGGCTGGCGAAACCGACGGCGCCGTGGCCGAGGCCTTCGAGCGGGCCGCGGCGGCTGCGGGCGACAGAGCCGACCGCATCGACGCGACGCCCGACGACGCCGACGCGCTCTCGGCCTATTTGCGGACTCTCGACGGAACCGCCGACCGCGTGGGTGCCGGACTCGTCGCAGTCCCGCTCGCGCTCGACCGGTTCTACCTGCAGGTGGTCAGCTTCTTCGTCAACGAGGCCGACGAGAGCAGAGCCGACGTGGCCCGCGAGCTCCGGACCGGGGCGAGTGACCTCGACCCGGCTCGCGCGGCGCTGTCGGCGCTCGACGACTCCGGCCGCGAGCGAGCCCGGGACGCGGCAATCGAGGCACTCGGCGTCGCCTACGACGAGTACGCGGAGACCCTCGAAGCGATGGGTTTCGATCCGAAGCCAATCTGCTGACTCACTCCAGTCGGTACGTCCCGACGCGGTTGGCGGCGTAGAGAAAGCCCATCGAGCCGGCGACGGCGGCGAGTGCGACGGTCACCGCGAGGCCGCTGGCGAGCAGGACCGTCGACGAGAGCGGGAGCGCGAACGGCTCGACAACCGCTAGCCAGACGGCGATGCTGCCGGGAGCAACGACGATGCCAAGCACCGAGGCGTAGAACCCGAAGGCGAACCCGCTGGGGAGCGTCACCTCGCGGTTGCCGACGGACGACCGGTCGAACTTCGGGAAGACGACGCCCGCCGCGGCCGCGATGGCGGGGGCGGTGACCGTGGCCACGAGTGTCGTCAGGAGTGTGACTCCCAGCGTCGCCGGGGCGCTCCCGGCGGCGAGCCCGAACCCGACGACGAGCAGCGCCGTCAGGACCACCCCGGGTACCGCGCCGGCAAGTGCCAGCCCGGTGACGAACGCCCTCCCGGAGATATCCGCGGTGAGCGTCAGCGGCAGGACCCGCTCTTCGCCGCCCAGCGGGTTGAGCGTGAAGGCGGCACCGGCGGCCGTCGTGCTCGCCAGTCCGGCGGTCAGCGGGAGCGTCGGCGGGACGGTCCCGCCGAGCAAGACGGTCCGGAACTGCAACGCCAGCAGGAAGAACGGCGCGATGGCGAACTGGACGGTGAACGGGGCCCGTTTCGCGCGGAGCCACGACTTCTGCGCGACGACGCGGGTCGGCGTCGACACCCGGCCATCGAGCAGGCGGTCCGACAGCGTCCGCTCCGCGGCGTCGAACTCGTGGGCGGGCTGGACGGGGTCAGCGTACCACAGCCGCTCGGCCAGCCGCAGGCTGGCGACACCGGCGAGCGGAACGCTTCCCAGTAGTGCGGTGGCGGCGACGGCGGCGGAGAGTGCGTCGGCGCCGACGCCCGGGACCGTCAGGAGGACGATATCCCCGGTCCAGGAGAGCGGCGACTGGGTGGCGGCTCGCAACAGCGCCAGCTGCACGCCCAGCGCACTCGACCCCAGAATCCAGAACAGGACGAGCGCCAGTGAAGCGGCCCCGCCGAGCGTGGCCCGGTGGCGCGCGACGAACTCCGAGCGCGCGGCGACGAGCTTCACCGCCAGCCCCGCGGCGTAACTGCCCAGTACCGCGAGCGCGACCACGACTCCCGTCGTCGCCAACGTCGCCGCGCCCAGTAGCGGGAGCCCGCTCCCGACGGTCAGGCCGACCGTGAGCGCCAGCAGCGGCCCCGCCATGATAGCGAACATCCGGCACAGCTCGGCCCCGAGCAGGCCGGCGGCGATGTCCGCGTACGGGGCGGTGGTCAACAGGCCGTCGACTGCGTCGGGCTCGCCGTTGGTCTTGATGGTCCGCTGGACGACCATGAACGCGACCAGCCCGACGAGGAAGGCCAGAATCCCTGTGGTCGCGAGCCTGACGGTGGCCGGGTCGCTGCTGGCGATTTCCCGTCCGCCAAACAGCGCCATGACACCGATGGCGAGACTGTACAGCGGGAGCATCAGACAGCCGCCGGCCAGCAGGAGTAGCCCTCGGGTGCTGCCTCTGAGCGAGCGCCATGTCCGGCGCAGCTCCAGCCGGGCGACCAGTGCGGCCCGGCGTGGGTTCGTCCGGGTCATCGCTCCGCGTGGTCCGCGCTGGTCACGTCGAGGAACACGTCTTCGAGCGTGCTTCCCGCCTCGACGTCGTCGGTCAGTGCCGTCGGTGACCCCTCGGCGACGAGCTCGCCGTCGTAGAGGACGCCGACGGTGTCAGCCAGCTCCTCCACGACCGGGAGGATATGCGTCGAGAGGAACACCGTCGTGTCGGCGGCCGCGACCTCGTCGATGGTGTCCCGTACCGTTCGGGCCGCCCGGGGGTCCAGCCCGCTCGTGGGCTCGTCCAGAAAGAGGACGTCGGGCTCGTGTAGCAGCGCCTGAATCAGTCCGAGCTTCTGTTTCATCCCCTTCGAGTAGGTCTCGACTCGCCGGTCCGCGTCGCCGTCGAGGTCGAAGCGGGAAAGCAGCGACTCCACTCGGTCCCAGTCCTCGTGGCCGCGCAGGCCGGCGATGTACTCCAGCTGTTCCCGGCCGGTGAGCTCGTCGTACAGCGGGGGCTCCTCGGGGAGGAAACCGATGTGTTCGACCACCGCGGACCGGTCACTGACCGGCTGGCCGGCGACGTGGGCGGTGCCCGCGGTCGGTGTCGTCAGCGTCGTCAGGATGCGGATGGTGGAGGTCTTCCCGGCGCCGTTGGGACCGAGGAAGCCGAAGACGCTCCCCCGGTCGACGGTGAGGTCGAGGTCGGCGACGGCGACTGCGTCACCGTACTGTTTCCGCAGGCCGTCTGTTCGGATGGCTGGTGATGGAGGGCTCACACCCGAGCCTGAAGCCCGAGCCCATTAGATTTTACCAGTTGGCCCGTAGCTATATTATCCACCGAACGTAACGCCAGACCATGACTGGGTATGGGGAGGCGACGGGTGTCCACACCGGAGGCCAGCAGCTTCGTCGGGCGACCGCGATTCTGGGCAAGAAGTGGCATCCGATGTTGATACACACGCTCCTCTCGGAGGGACCGCTCGGGTTCAACGACATCAAGAACCGGGTCGACGGTATCTCGGACAAGGTGCTCTCGGAAGCGCTCGACGACCTCCAGGACGCCGGCCTGGTGGTCCGTGACGTGGTCGAGGACAAACCCGTCCGGGTGAACTACTCGCTGACTCCCGCCGGCAGGGCGCTCGAACCCATCATCAAGGGGTTGCTGGAGTGGAGCCACGAACACCTCGCCGACCCGCACTGAGCCGGCTCGTCACTCCTCGTCGTCGACGACTTCTAGCCCGCGGTTGTTCACCGCCGACGCGTCCAGACCCACCTCTTCGAGGAACTTCTTGTACTCCCGTTCGCACTGCTCGGCGTCCTTCTGGCGGTCGCTGGCGCGGTCACACAGCGCGACGAGGTCCTCGGGCACGTCGTTGCTGTAGACGATCCAGTGGTTGATGAGGTCCGAGAGCCGCCGGATGGGCGACGTGAAGTGGCCGTATATCTCGAAGTTCAGGGCGTGGTGGCCCCCGAACGGGTCGTTCATATACTTCGCGCGGGGCATCACCTTCATCACGGCCCACTGAATCTTGTCGAGCTGGCGCTGGGGCGCGTCTTCCAGCGTGGCGTTGACCGCCTTGCGGGGGTCGTCCCACGCCGACCCGGGAATCGAGACCCCGTCGAGTTCCTGTATCTCCACGAGCGCCTCGTCCCACTCGTCCGGACTCGGCTGTGGGTGGACGCGGTACATCGCCTCGACGCCGCGGGACCACATCAGTTCGTGAGTGACGGCCTTGTTGGCTTTCAGCATGCACTCCTCGATGATGGTGTGGGCGCGGTCCCGCGCTGGGTTCAGGACGAGCGACCCCTCCTCCTTGCGCTGTTCGTGCATCCGGTCGGCCAGTTTCCAGACCATCTCGGTCTTCTCCGCGAGGTCGACGCTGGGGTCTTCGAGCAGGTCGTCGGCGCTCTCGGGGTCGTCGAGGATGCCCTCGGCCTCGGAGTAGGTCAGGCGGGCGTCGCTCTCGATGACGGACTTGTATATCTCTATCTCGTCGTAGCCCAGGTTCTCCTTGTCCAGGTGCATCTCGACGGTGTGGGCCAGTCGCTCCTCGTTGGGCACGAGCGAGCAGACTGTCTCGGCCAGTACCGGCGGGAGCATGTGGATGGTGTAGGCGGGGAGATAGACGGTGTTGCCCCGCTCGACGGCCTCGTCCCACATCGCCGTCTCGGGGTTGACGTAGTGGGTCACGTCGGCGATGTGGACCCAGAGGACGTACTCGTCCTCTCGTTCCTCGACGGAGATGGCGTCGTCGAAGTCCTGGGCGTCGATGGGGTCGGTCGTCCAGGTCGTCATCTCCCGGAGGTCTCGCCGTTCGTCGATTTCGCCCTGTATCTCCGCGTGGACGTCCTCCGTTCGGGCCTCGGCTTCGTCGAGTACCTCCGGCGGGAACTCGTCGCGGATGCCGAACTTCTCGAACAGCTCCTCGCGCTTGTTCGAGAGATGGCGGGCCATCTCCTCGTCGATCTCCACGGGGCCTTGCCCTTCGGCAGTTCCGGCCGCCGATTGCGCGTCCTCGGTAGTCATGCCCCCGGCTACGCCCACGGTGTAGTTAGGACTGTCGGGGTGGCCGAGGGGACACGGTCGGCGGTCGCCCTCAATTAGAAAAGTCCCTGGACCGTATGTCAACAGAGAACAATGTCATCCGGATCCCAACCACCGCATCGAGGTCGGCGAAGCGAGACCAGGGCACTCCGCGTCCCGTCGTCTTCACGACTCCGGGGGTCCGTCACACGGGGTTGTGTCGGGGGGCTCGTCGCGACGGTCGTCATGACCGTCTACCGCGCCCCCGTGTTCAAAGCGCTCCCCCCGACGGCCGAGTTCTGGGCCCGGTACGTCAGTGGTGGCGACGTGGAACAGCACTTCGTCCCGGGGCTGGTCTTACACCTTCTCTACGGCGTCGTGGGTGGCGGCGTCTACGGGTTGCTCGCGAGTTTCGTCGACGTGAGCGACCCGGCGGTACGAGAGCGGGTGAGCGTGGCCGGCGGACTGGGGTACGGTCTCTGCCTCTCGGCTATCGGCTCGCGGGTCATCTTCGTCCGCGTCCTCGGTCGCGAACTACAGTCCGAGGACGCGCTGGTGTTCCACGTCGGCCACGCGGTCTACGGGGTGACGCTCGGGACCTATATGGCGTCTAACGAGCCCGTAGGTAGCGTCTACGACGAGAGCAGACGGACCCGACCGGCGACGGCCAAACAGCGACGGCAGTCGGGCTAAGGGGCCGATTCGGCGTATCCCGGCGGGTCTCTCCCGTCGGCTACAGCGTGTCGTCCCCTCGCTCCGGCCCGTTGTCGGGCGTCGCGCCCCCGCGGTCGGAGTACCGCTGGCGGCCGACGGACTCGCCGGGCATCAGATTGAGCAGGCTCTGGCGTACTTCTTCGGGTGACTCGAACGTGTCCGCCCCGGTCCCCCTGAACAGTTCTTGGACCGTAATCGATTCAGCGTTGGTCCGTTCGACGCTCCGGGCGCCGTGCTGTCCGACGAGTTCCGCCGTGGTAATCGGGTACTCTATGCCCGTGAGGACCGGGTTGATGGGGGTAAAGTCCACACCCTCGTCCCGGTCTGTGGTCTCTCCAGTCACAAAGAAGTGTTAAACTTCCAACTATAAGTCCTTTGGCGCCCCCTGTGTGCCACGGCTCCGCGATGTCGCTGTCCGTCCGATTTGATATCGCGGTATTTGATTTATCGCCAACCTGACGGCCGGTGTCAGCCCACAACAGCACGGCCGCTCCGCTAGCGGCAGAATGGCAGCTACAGCGACCGCTCGTCGGTGCGAGTCGCTCTAGTTCACTCCCGCTCGACGCTTCGCTCCCGGACCAGTTCGCGGAACTGCCGCAGGAAGGTCGCGCGGTCCGTCTCGCCGGCGTCGGCCGCCGCGAGCGTCGCTTCGAGCCCGTCGCGGGGCTGGCGGCAGGTCTCGGTGAAACACCCCTTGCAGAGAAACTCGAAGGTCTTGTCCCGGCGGTCCCACCGGTCCCCGTGCTTGTCGTACTCGCGGGCGTCGGACCGGGGACGCTCCTCGCCACAGGCGATACAGGTCACCGTCTCCCCGTCGCGCCGGGACCCGAACATACCCGATGGTAGCGGCTGGCACGGTAAAGTATTTTCCGAGCGGGCAAGCGCCACCGTTCGGCGTCGGCCATACGTTTATCAAACTGCCAGCACTACGTTGTCTATCGGCTGTTCGGAGCCGAGGACCGAACATGCAACCACCCCAAACGCTCGTTCACTCGACGCTCGATACGCTCCCCATCAACATCGCCGTGCTCGACGCGGACGGGACGATTCTGTTCACCAACCGCGCGTGGCGGGAGTTCGCCAGCGCCGACGAGGGCGAGATGCAGGGCGTGAACTATTTCGGGACGACCGACGTCGACGCGGACGAGTACGCCGGGCAGGCCGTCGAGGGTATCGAGGCCGTCATCTCCGGGAAGCAGGAGCTGTTCACGCTCGAATACCCCTGTCACTCGCCGGACGAGAAGCAGTGGTTCCTGATGCGGGTCGCGCCGTTGCCGCCCGAGGAAGCGGGCAGCGCCGTCGTCGCCCACATCGATATCACACAGCGGAAACTGGCCGAGCTTTCGGCCGAACGACGCAGTGAGCAGCTCAAAGCGGAGCGCTCGAACCTCCAGCACCTCGTCGACCGCGTCGAGGGGCTCATCACCGCGGTGATGGACGACGTGATGAGCGCCGGTTCGCGGGGCGCTATCCAGCAGACCGTGGTCGACCGGCTGGCGACCGTCGACTCCTACCGCTTTGCCTGGGTGGCCGAGTTCGATCTCCGGGACGAAACGCTGCGGCCGGCGGCGCTGTCGGACGACCGCGACACCGACCTCGCAATCTCGCTCGCGGCGGACGACCCCGTCGCACTCGCCGCGCGGACCGAGGAGATACAGTTCGCGACGGGGGATATCGGGCGTACCCACACGGAGCTCGCAGCGGCCGACGCGGCTTCGCTGGCCGCGGTGCCGCTCGTCGCCGGCGAGTCGCTGTACGGCGTGTTGACGGTGTACGCCGACAGCCCCGACGTGTTCGACCCGCGCGAGCGGGCCGTACTGGGCGCCGTCGGGCAGGCCGTCGCCACCGCCATCGACGCCACCGAGACGAGCCGCCTGCTGACCGCCGACAACGTCACCGAACTCGAACTCCAGATTCGCGACGACGACATCTTCTTCGTCTCGCTGGCCCGTGAACTGGGCTGTCGGCTGGAGTACGGCGGGAGCGTCGCCGGCGACGAGGAGACGGTGATGTTCTTCCTCGTCGAGAGCGACGACCCGTCGACGGTGTGTGCGGTGGCCGGCGACCACCCGCACGTCAGTGCCGTCACCCACGTCTCGACCGCCGAATCGACGGCGCTGTTCGAGTTCACCGTCTCCGACCCGCCGGTCGTCTCGCTGCTGGCCGACCGGGGCGCGGAGACGCGGGATATCGTGGTCTCGCCCGAGTTCGCCCGCTTTACCGTCACGCTCCCGTCGACGACGGAGACACGCAGTATCGTCGAACACGTCCGGGACCGCTACCCCAGCACTGACCTCCTCTCGGTCAGGGAACGCGACGAGCCGCCGGTCTCCCGGCAGGCGTTCCTGGGGACGCTCGAAGACCGCCTGACGAACCGCCAGCTGACGGCGCTCCGGAAGGGGTATCTCGGCGGCTTCTTCGACTGGCCCCGGGACGTCTCCGGCGAGGAACTCGCCGAGTCGATGGGCATCTGTCCCTCTACCTTCCACCAGCATCTGCGTGCCGGCGAGCGGAAACTGCTCGAGGCCATCTTCGAGACGTGGTAACTGGCCACGGGCGAGGCGTCCGACCCAGTTTGGCAGGCAATTTAAATCCGTCCTATCCTAATTAGCGGGCATACGATGTGCCAATCGGGACTTTCGAGCCAGCCGGCGCCTACTCTGCGGTCGTCTCTGCTAGCCGCCCAGCTGCGCTCGTCTCCACGCTCCCCGCACGTATCCGGGCGGCGTGTCCGCCACAGCGCGTCGAAAACCAACTCACAGTCCACCCTGTCGTGATAATGCAATCTGATAATATACGCACCAGCAAGTCGATTCAACAGCAGACCGGTCGGACCTTCCACCTCGCCACTCGCCTCCTCCCCGAGCGGATTCGCCACCCGACGTACGTGATGTACGCCTTCTTTCGGGTCGCCGACGAGGTCGTCGACCAGCCCGACGGGCCGCCCCCGAACGTCCAGCACGAGCGCCTGGAGGAGATTCGCGAGGCCGCTCTGGGCAACCGCGACGCGAGCGAGATGCCCGACGGGGAGGTCCTCGCCGCCTTTCAGGAACTCCGGGCGGCAAACGACATCCCGGACGAGGAGGTCAACGTCTTCGTCGACGCGATGGAGATGGACATCGCCCAGGCCCGCTACGAGACCTTCGAGGACCTCCGTGAGTACATGCGGGGGTCGGCCGTCGCCGTCGGCAACATGATGACGATGGTGATGGACCCGCCCGAAGCCGACACCGCTCTGCCCCACGCGCAGGCGCTCGCCGAGGCGTTCCAGCTCTCGAACTTCCTCCGGGACGTCCGCGAGGACATCCACGAGTACGGCCGGGTGTACCTCCCACAGGAGACGCTCTCCCGTCACGGCGTCACCGAGGAGCAACTGGCCAAAGCCGACGTCGACGACGGCTTTCGCGCCGTGATGCAGGAGGAGCTGGCCCGGACCGAAGACCGCTACCGGGAGGGCGTCGCCGGCATCCGGTATCTCCCCGAGGACTGCCAGTTCGGCGTCCTGCTGTCGGCGGTGCTGTACGCCGAGCACCACCGGCTCATCCGCTCGCGGGGCTACGACGTGCTGACGAAAACCCCGGAGCTGACCCGTCGCCGCCGCCTCTGGCTGCTGGCCCGGACGTGGTGGCACTGGCGGCGCAACGGCGACCCCGAGGCGACCTTCTACGCCGTCAGCGCCGTCTCCGAGGGCGGCCCCGGCGCGACGGCCGCCGAGCCCGCCAGCCACGGCCAGCCGACCTGGCGCGGCTGAGGCACCGCTCGATGTTCGCTGGCCTCTCGTATCTGGAGTTCCACTCCGTCGCGATCCTCCCTGTCATCGGTCTGCTGGCCCTGGCCGCCCGCTATCGGCTCGGGACGCGCCGCGACGTCCTGACGGCGACCGCTCTGCTCGCGACGCTGGCGCTCGTGTACACCACACCGTGGGACAACTACCTCATCCTCCGCGGCGTCTGGTGGTACGGCGAGGGGACGGTGGCGCTCAGGTTCTGGGCGGCCCCGCTGGGCGAGTATCTCTTCTTCGTTTTCCAGCCCCTGCTGGTCGCGCTCTGGGCCGCTCGGTTTCCCGTCGCGACGGAGCGACCGCTGTCGCTGTCACTTCCGGAGCGGGCCCTCGGACTGCTCGGTGCCGGAGTCGTCGCCCTCGCGGGTGTCGTTTTGCTGGGCGACGACAGCGGGCTGTATCTTGGGTCGCTACTGGTCTGGAGCGCGCCCATTCTGGCCATCCAGTGGGCGTTCGGCTGGCCCTTCCTGCTGGCCGAGTGGCGCGCCGTCCTCGGAGCCACGCTGCCCCCCACGCTGTATCTCTGGCTCGTCGACCGGGCCGCTATCGGGGTCGGGCTCTGGACCATCTCGGACCGGTACACGACCGGGGTCGACGTCCCGCTGTTGGGCCTTCCGATAGAAGAGGCGACGTTCTTCCTGTTGACCTCGCTGTTCGTCGTCCAGGGGCTCGTCCTCTACGTCTGGCTCGCCGACCGGTTGCGAGCGGTCGAACGGCGGGACCTCCGCACCGTCGGCGCCCTGTTCGGGGGGCGGTGACACGGTGGCGACGACCCGGGCGGCACGGCGGACGCTCCGCCCCCTCGTTTTCAGTCCGGGGTGGGCGGCAACCGTCGCGCTCGTCGCTATCGCTCTCGTGGGGCTCTCGCTGCCGCCGACGCTCCAGTACGCGCCGCTGGTCGCCAGCGCCCTGGTGCTGGGGCTCCCGCACGGGGCCGTCGACCACCTCGCTGTCGCCCGCGCCCGCGGCCGACCACCGGACCGGGGGGCCGTCGCCCGCGTGGTCGCCCTCTACGGCGTCGTCGGCGGGGCCTACGCCGTCGGCTGGTTCCTCGGGCCCGCCGCCGCCTTCGCCCTCTTCATCCTCGTCACCTGGTTTCACTGGGGTCAGGGGGACCTCTACGTGTTGGTGGCCCTCGCCGACGCCGATTACCTCCGGTCGCTCCCCCAACGCGTGGGGACTGTCGTCGTCCGGGGCGGGCTCCCGATGCTCGTCCCCCTGCTCGCGTTCCCGGCGTGGTACCGCCGGGTCGCGGAGACCCTCGTGGGCCGCTTCGCCCCGGAGGCCGTCGGGGCGCTCGCGTGGGCGTTCCGGCCGGACGTTCGCCTCGCGCTCGGCGTCGGCTACGGCGCCGTCGTCGCCGCGACGCTGGCCCTGGGGTACGTCCGCGCCGACGACCGCGGCCCGTGGCGTCTCGACGCCGCCGAGACGCTCGGGCTCGTCGCGTACTTCGCTCTCGTCCCGCCCGTCCTCGCCATCGGCGTCTACTTCACCCTCTGGCACTCGCTGCGCCACATCGCCCGCCTGCTGCTCGTCGACGACGGAGCGGCGGCGGCGCTCCGGGACCGCGAACCAACGGCGGCGCTGGCCCGGTTCGCCCGCGACGCGTTCCCCCTGACGGCGGCGTCGCTCGCCCTGCTCGCCGGCCTCGCCGTGGTCGTCCCGAACCCGCCGGCGACCGTCCCCGAGTGGGTCGGTCTGTATCTGGTGTTCATCGCGGTCGTCACCCTCCCCCACGTCGTGGTCGTTACAATCATGGACTGGGAGCAGAGCGTCTGGGCGTAGCGCGAACGCGCCGCACAGGAGCAGAGCGTCTGGGCGTAGTCCGAACGGACCGCACAGGAGCAGGGCGTCTGGGCGTCGCCCGGAACAGCACTCGGCTGTCGGCGTCGAACGACCGAGAGACGGGTTACGCCGTCTCGTTCTCGGGGGCCGTCTCGTTGTCTTCTGGCGTATCGGTCTCGTTACCTTCCGGCGTGTCGGTCTCGCCGTCCGGGGTCGCCGTTTCGGCCTCCTCGTCGACCGATGCGTAGGCGGCGGTGACGACCGGCTGGCCGGCCTGAACGTACGGGCCGTCGGACTCGCCGCCCGACTCGACGAAGTCGTAGCTCTCGTTGTCGGTCGTCTCTTCGTGGGGCATCGCGATGAGCGCCTGTGTCTCTTCGAGCGCCGACTGGTCGAACTCCGCGCCGGGGACTTCGTACAGGGTAATCTCGCCGTCCACGTAGCTGCCCGGTTCGAGGTACTCGCTGACGCCGATGACGCTCTCGACGACGGCCCCGTCGAGCAGGGTGACGTCGTGGACAGCGACGTAGCCGCCCTCGGGCAGCGTGACCGCTGCGACCGTCACGGTGGTGCCGTCGGTCGACTGGTTCAGGAACGTGACCGAGGCCTCGCCGTCGGCGGCGTCTGTCGGCGTCGCGGTGGCGTTCTCGGGCGTCGCGGTGGCGTTTTCGGGGGTCGCCGTGGCGTTCTCGGGGGTCGCGGTGCCGTTTGCGGCCCCGTCGACGACGGCGTACCCGACGTCGACGACTGCCTGCCCCTCGCGGACGTACGGGCCGTCGGACTCGCCACCCGACTCGACGAAGTCGTAGCTCTCGTTGTCGGTCGTCTCCTCGTGTGGCATCGCGAACAGCGCCTGTGTCTCTTCGAGGGCCGACTGGTCGGTGCTCCCACCGGGGACCTCGTACAGGTCGACCTCGACGGCCTCGTAGGCGCCGGGGTCGAGATAGTCGCTGACGCCGATGACGCTCTCGACGACGGCCCCGTCGAGCAGGGTAGCGTCGTGGACGGTGACGTAGCCGCCCTCGGGGACCGTGACCGACTCGACGGTGACGGCGGTGCCGTCGGTCGGCTGGTTCAGGAACGACACCGAGGCCTGTTCGGCGACGGTCTCCGTCTCGTTTCCGGCGTCGTCTCCTTCCTGTGCGAGTCCGCCGGTGGCACCGGCGAACCCGACGCCCAGTACCGCCGAGGCGGCGGCCCCGGTTTTGAGGATGTCGCGCCTGGCTGTCAGCCGCGACGGGAGCTCCCAGTCGCTGTCGGTGCGTGCTGTAGCGTCGCCACTCTCGTCCGTTGTCTCGTCAGTCATGATCGGTCTCCTGTCACAGCGCCGCGTCCCGACGCAAGGAGTGCACTGGGAAAAACCGCGGCCGTCGTTCAGCGGCGTAGCTATCTCGTACGACTTGTTCGGGCCGCTTAGTTCCGAGTGGGACCGTCTTACTCCGAACCGCTCGGGTCGGGGCGATGCCTACTCGTATGCAACCGGAACTGGCCCGCCCTATCTGTCGGCCGGACCACCGCGTCAGCTGACCAGCGTCCGCGTCTCCATATACCGGTTGCAGATGTCACAGAAGGCGTTGCCGTCCTGCTGGAGAATCGGGCTCGTCTCGCACTCCGGACACACGCGGTGGGCCGCACGGTTTTCTTTCGTCATAAATCCGACTCGAAGCCGGCGTATATTAAAATTACGTTCGATTGTCACGAACTGCGGGTGGAGCACGCGGTGGTCGGCCGTCGAAACGTATCGCCGGAGTTCCAAAGCAAAACCGACGGTTCGGTCGTGTTACTTGCCCTTGCCGTCGTTCGAGCGGATCGAGGGACGGGTCTTCTCCGAGCCCTTGCCCTTGCCGCTCAGCCCGCGGTTACGCCGGCCGGCGCCGGTGAGGCCGCGGAAGACGCGGTCGTTCTGGTCCGGTTCGCAGATCCAGTTGAGGTCGTCGTCGTTCCGGATAGCCGGGTGCTCCGGGTCGACGAGGATGACTTCGTGCCACTTCTGTCGGCCGTCCTGGCCGACGGAGTAGCTGTTCAGGACCCGGAGGTTCGGGTAGACCCGCGCGGCGCGCTCCTCGGCGACGCGCTGGAGGTTCTTCCGGCGAGTGATGCGGGTGACGCCCTGTCGCTTCGAGCGTCGACCGGCCTTGTGTCGCTGCTTGCGGGCGCTGCCCTTCCGGACGGACACGCGGGCGACGACGACGCCCTGCTTTGCCTTGTACCCCTGCGAGCGGGCCTTGTCGAGGCGGGTCGGGCGCTCGATGCGGACGACCGACCCCTCGTTGCGCCACTCCTGCTGGCGCTGCCACTGCAGCTCCGCTAGTTTCCCCTCTTTGGGGGTCTGCCATGCGTCTCGGATGTACGAGTATGCGCTTCGTGCCATTGTGTTTCACCACGGGCGTTGCGTGGTTCAAGTCGCCTCGGAGACTGACTGTCCCGTGGGGACTCACATCCCGACCTGCACACGCAGGTGCCCGCTGGTGCCCGTCGTCCAGCGAGTTGGTTTGTGTTCCGGACTCGAAGTCTTAAACCGTTCGGACCCGCGCTGGCGTGTGACTGTTGCCCACACGGCGTTCCCGGCGACCGGGAACGCGGCGGCTCCCTTATGTCCGAGGTTCCCTATCGTTCGAGTATGGACCGAGTCGTGGCCAGCGACGACCCGATGATAGACGCCGGACGGCTCCGCGAACAGCTCGACGCCGACGTGACCGTCGCTGCCACCGACAGCGAAGCGGCGCTGGTGGACGCCGCCGACGGCGCCGACGGACTGGTCGTCGACGTGAACACGCCGGTCGGCGCCGCCGTCTTCGACAGGCTCGACGGCCTGCGGGTCGTCGCCCGGGCCGGCGTCGGCATCGAGAACATAGACGTGGCTGCGGCCACGAAGCACGGTGTCACCGTCACCAACGCCCCCGACTACTGCACTCGCGAGGTCGCCACCCACACCGTGACGCTCCTGCTCGACTGCGCCCGCAGCGTCGCCGCCTACGACCGAGACACCCGGGCCGGCAACTGGGGCTGGGAACGGGGCCGTCGCGTCCACCGACTGCGCGGCCGGACGCTCGGGCTGGTCTCCTTCGGTCCCATCGCCCGGCGGGTCCGCGAGCAGGTGCGCGGGTTCGATATCGACGTGGTCGCCTACGACCCCTACGTCGACGCCGAGACGATGGCCGACGCTGACGTGGAGAAGGTGACCCTCGAGGCCCTGTATGACCAGGCCGACTTCGTCTCCCTGCACGCGCCGCTGACCGACGGCACGCGCGGGCTCGTCGACGCCGACGCGCTCGACGCGATGCATGACCACGCCGTCCTCGTCAACACCGGCCGGGGCGGGCTCGTCGACGAGGCGGCGCTAGCCGACGCGCTGGCCGAGGGGACCATCGCCGCTGCCGGCCTCGACGTGCTCCGGACGGAACCACCGGCCCCCGACCACCCGCTCGTCGAACTCGACAACTGCGTGGTCACCCCCCACGCCGCGTGGTACTCCGCGGAAGCGCGCGCGGAGCTCAACGCCACCGTCGCGGCGAACGTCCGCGCGGCGCTGGCCGGCGAGACGCCGCCGGACGCGATCGACCCCGAGACCGATTGGCTGTAACAGAAACATTGGGTGCAGAGTACGATTGACTCAGGGCTGGGATAACCGGAGGTAACGAGTATCTAATCGACGTGTTATCGTATCAATCCCACTAGCTTATATTCTCTACCGGTGTTCTCTTGGTGATGAAATACGTACGCTTGTCGACGCTACTGGTCGTGCTGACAGTCGCCCTCGCGGGCTGTTCGGGCGGGGGCGTGACCGACGGCTCCGAGAACGGGACCGAGGCGGCGACAGGCAGTCCGTCGTCGTCCGGTGACAGCGCGTCGAGCGACGGGCTCTCGTTGACCGAGGCCGACGAGAGACTCCGCGACGCGGGGAGCTTCACCACCGAGTGGAGCTACTCCGTCACCGAGGCCGACGGGACGACGGCTTCGATTACCGACACCTACCGCGTCGACCTCGACGCGAACCGGTCGGTCGAGCTGTTCTCGACGACCGGCCCCGACAGCACTGTCGAAATCGAGACGTTCGTCGCCGACGGCACGGTCTACAGCAGATACGGCGGCGGTCAGGAGCCGTTCTACAACGTGAACGACCAGGCGCCCGACGTCTTCGACTCGGCGACCGGCCGCGCGTCGTCGTTCTACGGCTCGCTCGAATCGGACGCGCAGTTCGTGGGGACCGAGACGTTCGATGGCGTCACCGTCTCCCGGTACGAGTACGACGACACCGCCGCGTGGCAGACCTACAACGGCGCGACCGGTTCGTCGATGTTCGGGAGCGACAACGTCACGGTCACCGATTTCACCGTCAGCGTGCTGGTCGACGAGAACGACGTCGCCCGGCTGACGATGTGGACGTTCAGCGGCCGGACCGACGCCGGTCAGTCCGTCTCGGCGGAGTGGCGCTACTCGCTGACCGACATCGGCTCCACCACCGTCTCCGACCCCAGTTGGCTCGCCGAGGCACAGGCCCAGCAGTCCTGACCCGAGCCAGCAGTCGAATCGGGTCTGTGCGTCCCAGTGACGCGCGACTTTGGAACGGTCTCAGTGCGTTTCGACCTATATTTCTCACGTGTAAACTGTCTCCGACCACACTCCCTTCGCTCTCGTCTGTCGGTAGTCACACGGCAGCGCCACGGGCACCATCGACTGTTCGGCGTGGGCCGAACGTTTCCGGAGCTATAAGCCCCCCGGTCGCGTACCCTGTCTGTGCGCGAGTTCATCTTCACCATCGACTACGACCGGAACGTGGACCCGTTGATGGACGTGTTCATCGACCATCCGGAGACCCACTCCCGCTCTATCGCCTGCAACGTGACCGACGACGGGATGTGGCGGCTCGAACGGGTCGCCGGCCCCGAAACGGCGCTCGAACGGCTGGACGACGTCTTCGACAGCCCCGTCCAGTGTACGGAGTGTATCGGCACCCGCGACTGCGTGACCGACTGGCACTACGAGGTCATCGCCAGCGAGGCGGGCCGGCGCACCGTCTACAGCTACCGCTCGGAGGCCGGCGACTGCCACTCCATCCCGCGCCTGGCCATCGAACACGTCGGTCAGGGCGTCCTCTGTGAGACCGAGCGGCGGGGGAGCCGCTGTGAGTGGCGCCTGCTTCTCTGTAGCGACGACGGGGTCGACGACCTCTTCGGCGCGCTGGAAGACGAGCTTCGCCCCGGCCTCACCGTCGAATTCAGACAGCTGGGCGAGCCCGCTTACTGGGCCGACGAGGCCGTGACGCTCGCGGAGCTCCCGCCCGAACAGCAGGCCGCCGTCGAAGCGGCCGTCGAGTACGGCTACTACCGGACCCCGAGAGACGTGTCGCTGACCGAACTCGCCGAGCGCCTCGACGTGTCGCGTTCGACCCTGCAGTACCGTCTCCAGCGGGCCGAAGCGTGGATTGTTCGCTCGTTCGTCACCCGCTCGATGGGCCCCGTCGAGGCCGACGAGGCCGTCGCCGAGGGGAGCCGACTCCGGGTCGGCCGCTCGGGCGTGTGAGGGGCTGACACGGCAGTTCGGCATATGCCAACCGAGACCTGATACCCGATGCGCGTGTTCGTTTGGATACACACGCGAGTGGCGGTCCGCACTCGCACTCTCATTATGACTACACTCAACACCTACGACGCCCACGAGCGCGATGTCGACGAGAAAGACACAGCGGTCGCTGACGAGCGCCGCTGCCCGGACTGTGGCGGCTCCCTCACCAGCGACGCCGCCCGCGGCGAGACGGTGTGTGCGGACTGCGGACTGGTCGTCGAGGAAGACGAGATCGACCACGGACCCGAGTGGCGCGCCTTCGACTCGGCCGAGCGCGACCAGAAGTCCCGCGTCGGCGCCCCGACGACCAAGATGATGCACGACGAGGGGCTGTCGACCAACATCGGCTGGCAGGACAAGGACGCCAACGGCAACACGCTGTCGGCGAGCCAGCGCGAGAAGATGCAGCGCCTCCGGACGTGGAACGAGCGGTTCCGGACGCGGGACCACAGCGAGCGCAACCTCAAACAGGCGCTCGGTGAAATCGACCGCATGGGGAGCGCTCTTGGTGTCCCCGAGAGCGCCCGCGAGACCGCGAGCGTCGTCTATCGCCGAGCGCTCGACGAGGGGCTGCTCCCGGGCCGCTCCATCGAGGGCATCGCCACGGCCGCGCTGTACGCCGCTATCCGGCAGGCGAACCTCCCCCAGACCATCGACGACATGGTGCTGGTGAGTCGGGTGGACGAACAGGAGTTCACGCGGGCGTACCGCTACATCAATCGCGAGCTCGCCCTGGAGATCGGCCCGCCCGACCCCGCCGACTACCTCACCAAGTTCGCTTCCCAACTCGACGCCAGCGACGAACTGGTACGGCGGGCCCGCGAACTGCTGGAAACGGGCAAGGCCGCCAACGTCCACAGCGGCAAGAGTCCCGTCGGTCTGGCCGCGGCGGCCATCTACGCCGCCGGGCTGCTCGTCAACGAGGAGCTCACTCAGGAGACCGTGAGCGGGGCGACCGACGTGAGCACGGTCACCATCCGGGACCGCTACCGCGAACTGCTCGAAGCCGAGTCGGCCCACGAGGCCGTCGAGACGAACGCGCCGAGCAGCTCCAACGCGAGCGCCTGACCGGCCGACTGCGGGCGTCTCGCCGCCCACGCGACCGAGGCCCTTAGTTGTTGGACCGACCCGACCTATTTATCACAGCCCGACCCACTCCCCGGTATGACGGCTACTGTGACCGACAAGACGGTGCTCGTCACCGGCGGCGCTGGCTTCGTCGGCAGCCACGTCGCCGACGCCCACCTCCCGGACAACGACGTCCGTGTTCTCGACAACTTCTCCAGTGGCAAGCGGGCGAACGTCCCCGACGACGCGACGCTCATCGAGGGGGATATCCGCGACGACGAGGCCCTCGCTGAGGCCATGGACGGCGTCGATATCGTCTTCCACCAGGCGGCTATCGTCAGCGTCGCCCGCTCGGTGGAGGACCCGACGACGAGCAACGCGGTCAACGCCAACGGCACCCTCGCCGTGCTGGAGGCGGCCCGTCGGCAGGACGCCCGCGTCGTCTTCGCCTCCAGTGCCGCTATCTACGGCGCACCCGACACGCTCCCCATCACCGAGACGGAGTCGAAAGACCCGTCTTCGCCCTACGGACTGGAGAAGCTGACGAGCGACCACTACTGTCGGCTCTACGCCGACCTCTATGACCTCCCGACCGTCGCGTTGCGCTATTTCAACATCTACGGCCCTCGCCAGTCCGGCGGTGACTACGCTGGCGTCATCAAGGCGTTCGACGAGCAGGCCCACGACGGCGGTCCGCTGACCGTCCACGGCGACGGGGAGCAGACCCGCGACTTCGTCAACGTCGCCGACGTGGTGCAGGCGAACGTGCTCGCGGCCCGGACTGACGAGACTGGCGAGGCGTTCAACGTCGGCACCGGCTCGCGGACCTCCGTTCGCGGGCTCGCCGAACTAATCAGAGACGAGGTCGACCCCACGGCCGAGATAACCCACGTCGACGCCCGGGAGGGCGATATCCGCCACTCCGTGGCCGACATCGGCAAGGCCCGGGAGCGACTGGGCTTCGAGCCCACCGTCTCGCTGGCGGACGGGCTCCACGACTACCTGAACTGAGCCGCCCGCCGTCACTCCACGACGACGGTCCCTTGCATCCCCGACTCGTGGGGGATACAGAAGTAGGGGAACTCGCCGCTCGTCTCGAACGTGTGTTCGTAGGTCTCGCCGGCGCCGATCGCCCCCTCGTTGGGATAGTTCTCCCTGGCGGCGGACTCGCTGTCGAACCCGCCGGAGGCGAAGTACGTCGCCCCGTCGGGCAGGTCGGCCTCGTAGGCGGTGACGCTGTGTGGGACCGAGCCGGTGTTCTCCCAGGTGACGGTGTCGCCGACGCTGACAGTTATCTCCCTGGGGTCGAACACGAGGCCGTCGGTCATTGCGACCGTGGTACCGCTGCCTGTCGCTGTCCCCTCGGGCGTCCCCTCCGACGAGGTCCCGCCACAGCCGGCCAGACCGGCGGCTAACGCGACCCCGCTCGCTCGCAGTATGGTTCGTCGGTCCATCACACCGTGATATTCGGCTCCGAACGGTTTACTTTCCCCGGTTTCGACCGCCAACGGGACCGGGAACGGGCGTTTCAGCCGTCGTTCGCTGTGTCGCGCTGTTCGTCGCGCGAGCCGATTTGTTATAGCGATATATAATTTATTGGTATGGCTGCGAGCGGACCACGGCGCCGCCGCTCAGCGCGCACACCGGCCGGAAAACGGCAATAGCGGCCTCAGACAGTGTAGTCGCCGACGGTCTCGAAGCTGTCGTCAGTGAGCGCCGCAGCGACGGCGTCGATGTCGACGTCTGGCACCACTGCGGGGTATTTCCGCTGGAAGTAGCTCGCGATGTTGTCGACGTCCCGGGCCAGCAACTCCTCCGCGTTCTCGTGGTCGGTCGGCACTGCCTGGGGCCAGTCGAAGACGACGACCCCCTGAGTCGTAACGAAGACGTTGTACTCGCTCATGTCCGCGTGGACGAACCCCTCCTGGTAGGCGGTCTGCATCTCGTCGAGGACGAGGTTCAGAACGGGAACGACCTGTTCGGCTTCCAGACCCGTCCGGGAGAGCTCGACGCCGTCGACTTTCTCCATGACGATGGCGTGGCGGTTCGTGTCGATCGGCTGGGGGACCGAGACGTCGGGATACAGCGTCTCCAGGGCCTCGTGCTCCCGCTCCGCGGCCTTGCGGGCCGTGTAGAGCCAGGAGACGTGGTCGCGGTCGGACGTGTAGTCCCGGTCGCGCATCACCTCGCGGAAGTTGGTGTACCCCTCGCGGTGGTATTTCAGCGCCAGGGGTTTGTACGACTGGACCTCGTAGACGTCGCTCTCCTTGCCCACGCCCAGCGGGGCCCCGAACCCCTCGATGGTGTCGCGTTCGACGAAGGTGTGCAAGGCCAGGGCGTCGTACCCCTCGAAGGTGAGCTTGAACCCCTCGTACTGGATGGTCTTGCGCTCGACGAGCCCGCGGTCCTCACACCGGTCCAGCCGGTAGTCGACGTTCTCCTCGCTGAGCCGGGAGAAGTCGGTGAGCTTGTCCCGGTTGACGTACTCCGAGAACCGCATCCCCTGTTCGACCCCCGAGAGAAGGTGGAAATCCTCAAGCTCCAGCTCCGGCATCACGGACGCCACGTTCTGGACCATTAGCGGCGCCTAAACGCCCGACTCGTAAAAGTTCGACGCGTCGGCGGCGAATCGGTGATAAATCAGATAGCGCTATACAGAATCGACGGCCCCACCGGCCGCTATCCGGCGCGAGCAGTGTCGCTCGGGTAAAAAGCGGCTCGTCGCGCCGCTCAGTCGTCGGCCACGGCCGGCGTGGCTTCGGCAGACGGTTCGGCGGCCACGTCTTTGCTGGCCGGGCTCCAGGAGAGTTCGCCGGCGTAGTGGAAGGCGGTGTGGTCCTGGGTCGGGTCGACGACGGTCAGCGAGAGCCACCCGTTGTCGAGCAGACCGGCCACGTCCTCGTGGTCCGCGAGGATGTCGGTGACGGTGTCGACCGGTGCGTGGATGACCGTCGAGAGACGCAGCGGCTGGTGGTAGGGCTCGTCGTCGGCCGCCTTGAGCGACTGCAGCGGCAGGCCGGTCATCAGGTCGCCGCCGTTGCCCTGGTAGACGCCGACGTTGCCGACGGGGTTGTGGGTTATCTTCGACCCGCTGCCGTACACTGCGTTGTCGACGGTCGAGAAGTAGTACTGGCAGTTAATCCACTGGGTGACGACCATCGGCGCCGTCATGATCGCTTCCAGCGCGTCGCCGTCGGGGTCGGTCGTCCAGTCGTACGAATGCAGGAACGCGCGGCCGTCGAGGTCGAGGTCGGCCGCCAGCTCCCCCGGCCCGACGACGAAACCGGCGTTGCCGGCCAGCCCCCACTCGGGGCGGGTCTCTGCCCAGTCGGCCGCCTTGCGCTCGGTCTCGCGGACGGCGTCGTCAACCGACCTCGTGCGTTCTGCAGTCGCGCCTTCGCGGGCCGCCTTCAGGTCCGAGCGCAGCGTTTCGAGCTCCTCGGCGTGGCTCTCGGGCACACCGCTGTCGTACAGGTCGACCTCGTCGGTCGTGGTGTTGTGCTGGCCGGCGAGGAACACGGTGTCGTCGGGAATGTCGAAGCCGCGCTCGCGGAGTTCCTCCCGCACGGCGTCCTGGTTACAGATCGCCGCGAGGACGCGGGCGCTCGGGCCGCCGGGGTTGCCGGCACAGGCCCCACAGTCCAGACTCGAGTCGTACGGGTTGTTCGCGGTCTCGCTGGCGTGGCCGGTGAACACCGCCAGACGGGCGAACTGGTCCCACCCCATCAGGTCGAAGGCGGTCTCGGCGTACCCGACCTTCTCTTCGAGCGTGAGGGTCTCGACCGACGGGCTACAGAACTCGTGCTCGTCGGGCACTCTCCCGTCGACGCTGTCGAACAGGTCGTGGACGCGCCCGGGAACCAGCGTGCGGCCCGCCAGTGCGAGCCCGTAGCCGCTCCCGGCGCTTTCGACGAAGCCGTAGGCGGTCGCGGCGTTGGACTCGATGGTCTCGACAATCTCGGCGGCGGCCTCGCGGATGCCCGTCAGGTGGTCGTACTCGGCCTGCCTCTCGCCGTCGGTCGGGTGCTCGGTGATGGTGTGCTGGGTGTCCGCGATGGGGGGGCACGCCTCGACGGAGACCTCCGAGTTGTACCCCTCGTACTCCATCGGAACGCCGAAAAAGCCGGCGTAGCCGTGGGTCTCGTAGTCGCCCGTGTCCTCGAGGTGGCGACGCAGGACCTCGGAGCGGGTGTCGATACAGAAGACGAGCTGTGCGTCAGGACGGCCGTCGTCGGCGTCGGCACGTTCCTCGCTGGCCTCGCTGACGGCGTCGACCAGCTCCTCGCGGTAGGTCGCCTCCCAGGCGCTGAGGAACGCTTCGCTGAGCTCGTCTGTTTCGTTCGGCTCGGCCGTGTGGGATTTGGCCGGCGAGAGGTCGGCGTCGACGGCGTCGAACAACGACAGACGCACCGCGAGATACCCCGCGAGTGTTATCGGATGCCTCGACTGCCACTCGCCCCCGTCTTCGGCACGCTGTTTGATGAAGCCGGTCCAGCCCGGGAGCGCGGAGAGTTGCTCCTCGAAGATGGCCTCCCACTGCGCCTCGGGATACGGGTCGAGCACCGTCTCGATGGCCTCGACCGGCGTCGCCGGCAGGTCCGCGACGATGCCCGCGTCGGGAATCTGGGTGTCGTAGGCGGCTACGTTGCGGAAGACGCCGTAGAACCCGAGGTCACGGTCCGGCAGCGCCCAGTGGGCGCGCCCCTCGTCGAGGAAGGCAGACAGCCACTTCGTCAGCACGTGGTCGACGCGGTCCTCGACCGTGTCCTCTGCGGCCTCGTCAGCGTCGACGGTCGTGTCCATACGGTCGAGCAGCGCCTCCGGGTCGGCCTCGTAGCCGGCCTCGGCGAGTTCCGCTTCCAGGATTTCGCGGTCTATCTGCTCGCGCTCCAGGGCCTGGCGGAACGTCTCCGGGCTGGGATAGCCCCGGCCGCCGAGGATATCGGTGGCCTGTGCGACCGCCTCGTCGAACGGCTGGTCCTCGAACCCCGAGAGGGGGTTGGCCGTCACGAACGAGTGGATGGGCCAGACCGAGCCGACGGTGGCGGCTGCGTCGTCGATGCTGTCGCGGATAGTGGATTCAGTACTCATTGTAGTCCTCCGTGGAAGTCAACACGGTGTCGGTCGGCGGTTGGCTGGCGTTCAACAGCGCCACGTAGAGGCGCTGGCTGTGCTCGTGGACGCCGGTCTCGATGGCGAGGTAGACGCCGACGAAGAAGACGGCGACGGCGCCGTGAAGCAGGGTCAGTTCGGTCGTCGCCGTGCCCACTGCCAAGAGCCCGGAGACCCCCTCGTAGACCACGGCGTAGACGACGATGGCCGGGAAGAAGACCAGCGGGACGGCCCCGTAGCGGGCCATCGCCGGCAGTTCGGTGTGCTGGACCGCGTTGCGGGCCGCGTGTAGCGTGGTGAACACCACGAAGAAGGTCAACAGGAGGCCGCTGTCGAGTTTCGCTCCCTTCCCCGTCAGCACCGCGAACAGCGCGCCGCCGACCAGTGCGGTCAACAGCGTCACGGCGACGCCGACGACGCTCTCCCTGCGGCCCGGCCGCCCGGCGGGGCTGTTGTGTTCGACGCCGTCACCGGAGGAGAGGAACTGGTAGGCCTTGTAGAAGCCGTGCAGGATGAGGTGGGTGATGGCAGCTCCGAAAAAGCCCAGCCCGGCCTGCATTATCATAAAGCCCATCTGGCCGACCGTCGAACAGCCGAGCTTGCTCTTGACGTCCGTCTGGACCGATTTCAGGAGCTTCCCCCCGAGGGCGCTGGCCGCGCCGACGCCGACAACTGCGAGCATGAGTGTGGGGTCGACGGTGATGACCGGGGCAAAGCGGGTCAGCAGGATGCCGCCGGCGTTGACGAACCCGGCGTGCATCAGCGCCGACGCCGGCGTCGGCGCGGTCATCGAGGAGAGCAGCCAGCCCTGAAACGGGATGAGCGCCGACTGGATCATCGCCGCGAGGACGAGCGCGCCGGCGGCGAGGAGCCACACCGGCCCGCCCAGCGTGTCCGAGGCCGCGGCGATTCCGGAGAGCGTCGTCGCGTCGGTCGCCAACCACAGCGCCGCCAGCGAGACACCGAGCAACGCGCTGCTCGCGAGGAAGTACCTGCGGGCGACCGCCGCGGCCGCCTGTGCCTGCTGCCAGCCGTCGATGACGCCGATGAGCTGTGCCATCAACAGCCCCATCGCCAGCCACAGGGCGCCAAAGAGGGCGACGTGGTTCGCCGCGACCAGCGCCATCACCACCACGGTAAAGCCGAACACGGTGGCGAAAAAGCGCGTCTCGTGGGCGCTGCCGGCCATGTAGCGCCGGGAGTAGCTGTGGACGATGCCCGAAAAGAACGTGACGACCGTCCACATCAGGACGGTCAGCCCGTCGACGGCGACCAGACTGCCGAACGCGGGTGACCAGCCGTTCACCGCGTGGCCGACCAGTGCGGCCAGACTCAGCCCCCACAGCAACCAGACGGCCCGGGTCAGGGCGTTCGGCGTGCTCGGTGCTTGCTGCCCTATCCCGTTCGGAAGTGGTCCGACCGTCGTGCGCTGTGTTTCGTCTGACATTGATAGCGTGTTCGTCGACCGGCACCACCCGGACAGCTACTCCGGGCGATGTCGGCCGTCGTTCGTCCACATAACGAACAGACTGGTTATTAAATTCTTCTATCTTACCAGTCTGTTCGCGTATAAGGAAATTAAAGAACATTATGATTTCAGCGAAACAGTCGTATGGTCCGACCGCTCACGGGTCTTGGATGCCGGTTTCGGACTGTTAAACGGCGTCTATACGGGGTATTAGTCGTCCGAAAGACGCGCCTACTCGCCGTCGAACTCGCCAAACGGCGTCGTCTCGTGGCTCCGGACCAGCACCTCGTCGACGACAGTCAGCCCCAGGTCCAGTAGCTCCTGTGCGACCGGGGTGATGTCGCTGTCCGTCTCGCCGACGACGGTCACCAGCAGGTTCCGCTCGCCGGTGACTAGCTCCTGAACCGAGACGACGCCGTCGATGTCGAGGATACCGGGAATCTGCTCGCCACGCTCGGGAATCGGCGCGGTGCAAAACAGGAGCATCCGGAGCGGGTATCCGGACTTCTGGTAGTCGATTTCGGCGCTGTACCCCTTGATGACCTCGTCCCCTTCGAGCCGCTGAATCCGTTTCCTAACGGTGCTTCCCGACGTGCCGGTCCGTTCCGCGATGTCGCCCGACGAGATGTTACGCGCGTCCTCCTGGAGGGCGTGGAGAATCGCCTCGTCGACACCATCGATAGCATCGTCTCCCATACACCGCCTACAGCCGTCACTGCCAAAGGAACTTCGCCTGGTCGCGGCTGCAGACGACTCGTCACTCACGGGCGAGGACAGCTAGAGAGCCCCCGTCGCCGGTTAGTCGACCGTATGGGCGGGACTGAAAGGGGCTGTGGCCTTTCTGGCCGTCACCGTTTCCGGCCATCTATCCACACACGACCGACATCGCTTCTCCGATACTGCTACTGCCCGAACTCGAACTCGCTGATGGCGTCGCGCCAGGACTCGGGAATCGGCTGTGGCTCGCCGGCCGCGCGGTCGTAGGTGACGACGGTCGTCTCACCGGTCGCGGCGACCCGCCCGTCGTCCCGGACCTCGTACTCGAAGGGGAAACTCGTCGTGCCCAGCCGGGGCACCCGGACGCTGACGGTGACGCTGTCGGCCGCTCTTATCGGCTGTTCGAAGTCGATTTCCAGGTTGGCGATGACGATGCCGTCGTCGCTCCCGGCGAGGAACTCCCGGTCGCCGTCGCCGACCACCGCGGTCAGGTAGTCGATGCGGGCCTCCTCCAGATAGGTGCCGTACCGGACGTTGTTCACGTGGCCGTACGTGTCGAGGTCGTCGAAGCGCAGGGCCACCTCGGTCTCGAAGTTCATGCCAGTAGCTCGGCGTGTTTCTCGCGCAGTTTGTCCAGCTTGGGCGGAATCGTCATCTGGCAGTAGGCCTGATTCGGGTTCTTCTCGAAGTAGTCCTGATGGTACTCCTCGGCCGGGTAGAACTCTTCGAGGGGCTCGACTTCGGTGACGATGTCGTCGTCGTAGCCGGGCTGAATCTCCTCGATGAACGATTCGACGGTCTCCCGCTGTGCGTCGTCGTGGTAGAACACCGCCGACCGGTACTGGGTCCCAACGTCGTTGCCCTCGCGGTTCAGCGTCGTCGGGGTGTGGGTCGTGAAAAACACCGCGAGCAGCTCCTCGTAGCTCACGGCGTCGGGGTCGTAGGTCAGCTGAACGCACTCGGCGTGGCCCGTCTCCTCGCGGCAGACGGCCTCGTAGCTCGGATTCTCGACGTGGCCCCCGGCGTAACCCGAGACGACGTCTTCGACGCCCTCGACCTGCTTGAAGACGGACTCGGTACACCAGAAACACCCACCAGCGAACGTCGCTTGCTCGGTCATCGACCGCTAGTAGGCGTGGGACGTACAAAAGCGGCCGGCCGCCGTGTCCGCTACCGGTCGACCTCGCCGACGGTGGTCGCCGGCGGCCCTCTGACTTCGACGCCGTCGAGGAGCGCGTCGAGTTCACCGTCGGCCACGTCGTAGGGCCGGAACGTGGGAACGTGTGCGGTTATGGAGTGGAAGTAGTTCGGCTCGAACAGGACGCCTTGCCGCGCGTCGAGTAGCCTCGCGGGCGTGTCCACCGGCGGTGGCTGCCCCGTTTCGAGGTCGGCGTCGACGAGCAGGTATCGCTCCGAATCCGGAACCCGGGCCGATATTCTGAGTGCCACTGGACGAGGAGACGGGCGGCGGCCCCTTACCCGTTCTCCCGGAACGCCTCTCGGTCCACGGCGACCCGCAATCGGTCGCCCACCCGAGCCAGTCGGGCCGCAAAGCCCCGCGTCAGTCAGCCGACGCCGGGGTTCCGGCTCCGGCTTCGCGTGTCGGGCTGTCCCGGCCACTCCCCAGCGACCGCGCGGAGTTGGCCACGACCAGCAGGCTGCTGGCGGTCATCGCCAGCGCGGCAAACAGCGGGTTCAACAGCCCCGAAAGCGCCAGAGGCACGGCGACGGCGTTGTAACAGAAGGCCCACGCGAGGTTCTCGCGGATGCGCCGCTGGGTCCGTTGGGTCAGGTCGAACACCCGGGGGACCGCGGCGATATCGTCGGTCGTGACCACGGCGTCGGCGGCGTCGGCGGCCAGTTTCGTCCCTGAGGCGAGCGAGATACCGAGGTCCGCCGTCCCCAGCGCCGGCGCGTCGTTCGCCCCGTCGCCGACCATCGCCACGGTGCCCCGGGCCCCGAGCCGTTCGACCACCTCGGCCTTCGCTTCGGGCGGGACGCCGGCGAACACCTCGTCGACCGCCGGGTGGCGCTCGAACCGGGCGGCCGCGGCCGGCCCGTCACCGGTGATGACGACGACCTCCCGGGCCGACAGCGACTCGGCGACGGACGCCCACTCCTCGCGGGGCCGGTCACCGCCCACGACGAGGTCACGCGCGCGGCCGTCCCAGCCGACCAGCGCGGGGAGGTTGCCGTCGGCGCGGGCCCGCTCGCAACGGTCGGCCAACCTCCCGGGCACCGACTGCCCCCGGTCGGCGAGTAGTTCGGGCGTCCCGACGACCACGCGTTCGCCGTCGACGGTCCCGCTCACACCGCGCCCGGGGGAGTGTTCGACGTCTTCGACGACGACGCCCGGCGTGGCGTCGACTATCGCCGCGTCGGACGCCTGCGCGGCGTCGACTATCGCCACGTCGGCCGCCTGCGCGGCGTCGACTATCGCCGCCGCCAGCGGATGGTCGGCGAACTGCTCGACGGCGGCGGCCCGTCGAAGCGCCTCGTCGCCGGGCCGTTCGAGCAGCCGCAGTTCGCCGGTCGTCAGCGTCCCCGTCTTGTCGAACGCGACCACGTCCGCGTCGGTCGCCGTCTCGAACACCGACCCGTCGGTGATGACGACACCCTCTCCGAGGGCGGCGCGCACGCCCGCCGCGGTCGCCAGCGGCGTCGCCAGCCCGAGCGCGCAGGGACAGGAGACGACCAGCACCGCGAGGCCCGTCAGCAAGGCGTCGGTCGGGGCCGCGCCGAGGACCAGGTGTGTGGCGGTCGCGAGGAGTGCCAGCCCGACCACGAGCGGGACGAACACCGCCGCGACGCGGTCGACGAGCCGTCCCACGCCGCTCCGTTCGCTCTGGACGTTCCAGAGTAGCTCGGTGAGCCGGGCGACGGTGCTCCGTGCCTCGGGGCCGACCGCCACCACGAGTCCACCGGCGGACTCGTCCGACGAGGTTCGCCTCACTTCGCTCGGCTCACCGCCGTCTGAATTGCGGTCTGACGAGGTTCGCCTCACTTCGCTCGGCTCACCGCCGCCAGTCACCGTCGCACCGCCGACGACGTCGTCGCCCGGCGCCTTCCGGACCGGCAGGGACTCGCCCGTGACGAGGGACTCGTCGACGCCGGCGGTCCCCTCGACGACAGCGCCGTCGGCGGGGACCCGCTCTCCGGGCCTGACGACGACCTCGTCGCCGGGGACCAGCTCGTCGCGGTCGACCGTCTCGGTGCCGGCGGCGGTCCGGCGGCGCGCCCGCTCGGGCCGCTGGGCGGTCAGGTCGGCGAGCCGGCCGGCGGCGGCCCGGCGGACCCGCTCGCGGTAGTAGTCGCCGACAGAGACGGCCAGCACGATGACCGTCGCCACATCGAAGTACACCTCCGTCCGCCCCAGTACGACGGCGAGGAGGCTGTAGCCGAAGGCCGTCGTCGCGGCCATCGCCACGAGCAGGTCCATGTTCGGCCGCCCGGTCCGAAGGCTCACGAACGCGCCCCGGAGCAGCGGCCAGCCGGTGTACCCGACCACGACGGCGGTCATCACGGCCATGTTCCAGAGCAGGTACGACCCGGCCGTCCCGCCGAGGTCCAGTAGGCCGACCTCCAGCCCGAGGTAGGCCGGATAGAGAAAGAGGACGTACCACAGCATGGTCATCATCCCGAAGAAGCCGCCGACGAGCAGCCGGCCCACCTGTTCGGTGTCGTCCTCCTCGCCCGGCCGGCGGCGGGACACATCGTAGCCCGTCCCGGACAGGAGGTCGGGCAGGGCGTCCGCCTCGACCTGCTCGGCGTCGTAGGTGAGCTTCATCGTCCCGGTCGCGTAGCTGGCCGACGCCGCCCTGATACCGTCGTGGGAAGTCGCCCGCCGCTCTACGAACAGCTCACAGGTCGCACAGTGCATCCCCGACGCGGCGAGGAAGGCCGTCTCGCCCTCGGCGTCGTCCGGGTCGGTCCCGCTGTCGACGCTCTCGGGGTCGGTGCCGGCGGGGTCGTCGAGGGTCCGCGCCACTTCGAGACACCCCCGGCAGCAGAACGTGCCGGCGACGCCGCTATCGGTGACCGGGTCGTCCGTCGACAGCCCACAGAGCGTGCAGTCGGTCATCTCCAGGGCATCGGTAGGGGCGGCTTCGGCACGGCGACGCCGAAGACCCCGAGTCCGTTCGCGAGCGGTACCAGCGCGAGGACGAGGAAGACCGCGCCGAGGACGCGGTGCAGGGCTGTGCGCCGGGCGGGCGACAGCGTCCCGAAGGCGGTGCCGGCGGCGAACACGAGCGGGACGGTCCCGAGCCCAAGCGCCAGCAGCGAGAGCGCCCCGGTCACCGGGGAGCCGGTCGACGCGGCGTAGAGGAAGGCCGGATACAGCAGCGGACACGGCAACAGCCCGTGTACCGCGCCCAGCGCGACCATCCCCGGGCCGTCGACCAGCCGGTCGAGCCGGTCGACCAGCACCGACGAGACCCGGGCGAACAGGCCGCCCACCAGCGGCAGGGACCGGCCCACGTCGACGGCCCGGCCACGGGTCAGATAGCCCGTTCCGACCGCGAGGATGAACAGGCCGACGACCACGCCGACCCCGCCCCGGACGAGCGCGCCGACCCGAGCGAGCGCCGCCAGGTCGAAGAGTAGCGCGCCCGCGGCGCCGAAGAGGCCGCCGAGTAGCGTGTAGCTCGCCGTCCGGCCGACGTTGAACAGCGCCTGCTGGCGTATCTCCGACAGCGACAGCGGCCCCCCGTCGTCCAGTCGGTCGGCGTAGGTGGTCACCAGCGGCCCACACATCCCGAGGCAGTGGACGCTCCCGAGGAGGCCGAGGCCGACCATCGCGGCGAGCCCGGTCGTCTCGCCCGCCGAAAGCCCGATGCTCACGGGGGCCATCTCAGGCGGTCTGGCCCTCGTGGTCCCCGGTCATCAGGTAGAGACTCGCCGTGATGATGACGACACTGACCAGGGAGAGCGCGACAATCGTCCGGCCGGTACCGAGAATGTAGTAGGCGACCGGAACCAGACCAAGCAGAGCCAACAGCGTGACGTGACGTGGGCTGGACGATGACATGGCCGACGGTAGGTCGGATGTATTAAAAAAACGGCTAGCGCGTTCCAAGTCTGTAGGAACAGCGTCCTGTATTTTAGTCATCGTAGTCGGGTTTCTCGTCCATGGGACGGTTCAAACGCGACAACGCGCGGCGCCCCTGGTCCGCAGGAGGGGGCCGATGACGCTCGGACGACGCCAGTTCCTCACGGCCACGGCGGGGGCGGCCGCTCTCGGTGCAGTGGGGACGGCGACCGCACAGAGCGAGCCAGACTACGGCGGCTGGTTCGACGACGTCTCGAACTACGACGGGACCCTCGACAAGCGCGGTCAGGACACCGTCGAGATAACGGTCGGAGCGGAGGGCAACAACGGCGCTTACGCCTTCGGCCCGGCTGCGGTGAAGGTCAACCCCGGCACGGAGGTCGTCTGGACGTGGACCGGGTCGGGCGGCGGGCACAACGTCGTCTCGGACGGGGACGGCCCGCTCGACTCCGGCGAACTCGTCTCCGAGCAGGGGACGACCTACAGCCATACCTTCGAAGACGAGGGCACCTACAAGTACGTCTGTGAGCCCCACAAAGGGCTCGGGATGAAAGGCGCCGTCGTGGTCGAGAGCGGCACGCCGGGCCCGAAGGGGCCGCCGGCGAGCCCCGACTACGGCGGCTGGTTCGGCGACGTCTCGAACTTCGACGGGACGACGGTCGACAAGACCGGCTCCGACTCGGTCGAGATAACGGTCGGGGCGGAGGGCAACAACGGCGCCTACGCTTTCGACCCGCCCGCGGTCCGGGTCACGCCGGGGACGGAGGTCGTCTGGACGTGGACCGGGTCGGGCGGCGGGCACAACGTCGTCTCGGACGGGGACGGCCCGCTCGACTCCGGCGAACTCGTCTCCGAGCAGGGGACGACCTACAGCCACACGTTCGAGGAGTACGGTATCTACAAGTACGTCTGTGTGCCCCACAAGGGGCTCGGGATGAAAGGCGCCGTCGTCGTCGGCGGCCCGTTGGCGGGCGGCAGCGGCGAGGGGGGTACCGAGGTCGAACTCTCGGGGCCGATGTGGCTCCTCATGGGGTCGGTTCTGACGGCGTTTTTCTCACCGCTGCTGTTCGCGGCGGTGATGCGCCGCCGGTACCGCGAGCGGCCGCCGGAACCGACCGACGACTCTCTGGAGCGGGCCAGCGGCCCGAGACCGGTCGACGAGGCGCCGACGACGGAGCCCGACGTCGAACTCGGACACGACGAGTTCGACCCGTGGGGGACGGCCTCGCTGGTCGCGGCGTACTTCGTCCTCATCGCGCTGCTGTGGGTGTTCATGTACTTCGTGGAGTTCCTCGGCCGCGTCTCGGTGATCGGGTGATAGCATGCAGGTTCACAGTTTCGAGAAAGTCTGGCTCGGCGCAGCGCTCCTGCTCATCGTCGGCTTCATCGCCACCGTTACGTACGGCACCGCCGGTGCCGGCGTGAAGATGGTCGACGACTCGGGCGGCGAAATCGACCCGGAAGCGGTCAAGAGCGGCGACACCGGGACCGGCTTCGACGACCCGGGCGTCGTCAGGCAAAACGACAGCCACTACGTGGTGTACGTCGTGGCCCAGCAGTTCCAGTTCGTGCCGGGCAGCGGTGACAACCCCATCCGCATCCCCGCGGACACGCGCGTCACCTTCCGGGTGACCAGCGCGGACGTGATGCACGGGTTCTCCATCACCGAGACGAACATCAACACGATGGTCATCCCCGGCCAGGTGGCGGACATCACCGCCAAATTCGACGAGCCGGGGACCTACGGACTGGTCTGTCACGAGTACTGTGGGGCCGGCCACCACGCCATGGGCGGGTCGGTCGAGGTGGTCCCGAAATCCGAGTACGAGTACAACGGCACGGAGGTGCAAAACTGATGGTCTTCGTCGATAGCTATCCCAAGACTTCGAAACTCGTCCGCCGACAGTTCATCGTCGCGTTCGTGGCGCTCGGTATCGGTGCGCTCTTCGGTATCGTTCAAGCACTGCATCGCACCGGCGTCTTCCGCGGGTTCGTCAGCTCCGCGGACTACTACACTATCCTGACCGGCCACGGCGTCCTGCTGGCGCTGGTGTTTACGACGTTCTTCATCGCCGGCCTCTTCGGCTGGGCTGTGACGAACTCGCTGGAGCGGGAGCTCCCGCAGGCGGTCGCCTGGTGGTCGTTCCGGCTGATGCTGTTCGGGTCGGTGCTCGCCACCGTCGCTATCCTCGGCGGCGTGCTGGGCGCGCCGACGGTCCTCGGACAGGACCTCAGCGCCGACGTGCTCTTTACGTTCTACGCGCCGCTGCAGGCCCACCCGCTGTTCTACGTCGGCGCGGCCCTGCTCATCGTCGGCTCGTGGGGCGCCGGGCTGGCGTATTTCAAGTCGCTGTGGGAGTGGCGCGCCGAGAACCCGGACGAGCGCATCCCACTCCAGACGTTCATGGTCGTGACGACGATGCTGATGTGGTACATCTCCACCATCGGCGTCGCCGTCGAGGTGGTCGTCTTCCTCATCCCGTGGTCGCTGGGGCTCATCGACCAGGTCGACCCGCTGCTTACGCGGACGCTGTTCTGGTACTTCGGTCACCCGGTGGTGTACTTCTGGCTCATGCCGGCCTATCTGGTGTGGTACACTATCCTGCCGAAACTGGCCGGCGGACGGCTGTTCAGCGACCCTCTCGCACGCGTGGTGTTCGTCCTGTTCCTGCTGTTGTCGACGCCGGTCGGGTTCCACCACCAGTACGTCGACCCCGGCATCCCGGCCGGGTTCAAGACTATCGCGATGACGAACACGATGTTCCTGCTGTTGCCGTCGCTGTTGACGGCTTTCACCGTGGTCGCCTCCGTGGAACACGGCGCCCGCCAGCACGGCGCGACGGGGTACGTGAGCTGGCTGCGCGAGCTGCCGTGGGACAAGCCCGCCTTCACCGGCTGTATGCTCGCCGGGCTGATGTTCGCCGCCGGCGGGTTCAGCGGGATGATAAACGCCGGCATGAACATCAACTACCTCATCCACAACACGCTGTGGGTGCCGGGCCACTTCCACCTCACCGTGGGGACGGCCTTCGCCCTGACGGCGATGGCAATCAGCTACTGGCTGGTCCCACAGCTCACCGGCAAGCGGCTCCGGCGCCGTTCCGTCGCGGTCGCCCAGCCGTACGTCTGGTTCATCGGGATGGCGCTGATGTCGAACGCCATGCACCGGGCCGGGTTGGCGGGCATCCCGCGCCGGACGGCCGAGCCGACCTACGACGAGTTCGCGTTCCAGAGCGCCACCGGCTCCGTCGGCGAGATGCGGCTCCAGATCGCTATCGGCGGCACGCTGCTGTTCGTCGGCGCGGCGATGTTCCTGTTCGTGATGGCCGAGACGTGGCTGGCCCATCGCGGCGGGACTCTCTCGGTCAACAGCGCGATTCCGGAGCCGCTGTCGGGGCCGGAACACAGCCCCCGGCTGCTGGACAACTACAAGCTCTGGACGGCCATCGCGCTGGCGCTCATCGTCATCGCCTACGGCCCACCGCTGGTGAGCATGGTCGCAGACGGCATCACCACTCCGGGGAGTCCCCCCTTCCCAGTGTGATGCTCGAAGACCTCGACCCCCCGGAGGTGAGCATGGTCCGGGTGATCCTCGTGCTCGCCATCGCCGTCCCCATCGCCATCGAGGTGGTGACCTTCGGCGGCCTCGTCGGCCACTACTTCGGCGGTGACGACGCCGACACGGCGACGCCAGTCGCAACGCCGACGCCCGAGACGGCGGGTGCGACCGTCGGCGACGAGATACTCCCGGAGACCGCGGCGACCGAGCGCCTCGACGCGGCGACGCTGTCCGAAGACGACGGCGAGACCCGGCTCGTTCTCACGGTGACCGTCACCGACCCGCCCGACGGCTACGTGCTCCGGCTCGGGGCGGTTACGACCCGCGCGGGTCGGACCGTCGAGGACGCGGGGGCGACGACGGGGACGCTCGACGCCGGCGAGAACGGCCTCGCCACCGGCACCTGGGGGCTCCCCAGCGGCGACCGACCTGACGCGGTCGCGGTCACCGTCACCTCGGCGCCCAACGGCACGCCGACGACCCGCGAGTACACTGTCGACCTCGGGTAGCGCTACCGGTCGACCTCGCCCATGATGGCGTCCAGACTTCCGATCGTCGCCACGAGGTCGGGGACGGACTCGCCCTCGGCTATCGTCGACAGAGCCTGGATGTGGGAGAACGAGGGGCCGCGAATCTTGAAGCGCGCGGGCGTCTCCGTCCCGTCGGAGCGGATGTAGATGCCGAGTTCGCCCTTCGCGGCCTCGACCGCGCGGTAGATCTCTGTATCGGCCTCGGGCCGGAGCGTCCGGGGGACGTTGGACTGGATTTCGCGGTCGTTCTCGGGCCAGTTCTCCAGCAGGTCTGCACACTGTTCGACGATGCGGGCGGACTCCTCGACCTCGCGCAGCCGGACCAGCAGCCGGGCGAAGTTGTCGCCACCGTCGTCGGTCACCACGTCCCAGTCGAGTTCGTCGTAGTAGCCGTACGGGTCGTCCCGCCGCAAATCGTAGTCGACGCCGGAGCCGCGGGCGACGGGCCCGGTACAGCCGTAGGCCTTCGCCGTCTCGGGCGCGAGATACCCCGTATCGACGGTCCGCAACTGGAGAATCTCGTTGCTGGTCAGCATGTCGTGGTACTCGCCGAGCTTCCGGGGCAGCTCGTCGAGGAAGACCCGTATCTTCTCGAAGAAGGTCTCCCGGGGCTCGGGCAGGTCCCAGGCGACGCCGCCCAGGCGGAGATAGTTGAACATGAGCCGCTGGCCGGTGAGGTCTTCGAGGATGTCCTGGACGACCTCCCTGTCACGGATGCCCCACTGGAAGACGGCAGTGAACTCCCCGACCACGTCCAGCGCGTAGGTGGCGACGGCGAGCATATGCGAGAGGATGCGTGCGAGTTCCCCACACATCGTGCGGATGACCTGGGCGTACTCGGGGACCTCGATGTCGGCGAGGTCCTCGGCGGCCCGCGCGTAGGCCCACTCGTTGAGCAGCCCCCCGCCGCCCCAGTCCCAGCGGTCGGGGTAGGGCATTATCTGGTGGCGGTAGGTGCCCTGCTGGCACATCTGTTCCTCACAGCGGTGGATGTAGCCGATATCGGGGTCGACGGCGGCGACCTGCTCGCCGTCCAGTTCCACGCTGAGGTGGAGCACACCGTGGGTCGATGGGTGATGTGGCCCGACGTTGAGGTGCATCGTATCGGGGCCGACGCGCTCGTCGTCCAGCAGCCGCTGGTGTTCGCGGAACGTGACAATCTGGGGCTGGTCCTGATTGTAGTCTCGGGAGAGCGGGTGGCCCTGCCAGGTCTCGGGCAGGAGAATCCGTCGCAGGTCCGGATGGTCGTCGTACCGGACGCCAAGCAGGTCGTAGGCCTCGCGCTCGTGCCAGTCGGCGGTCCGGTACACCGGCGCCGCTGACTCGCTGTGGGGGTCGTCGTGGACCGTCGGGACCACCACCGACAGCTCCCGGGTCGGGTCGTCGTAGCTGCGCAGGTGGTAGATCGTCTCGAAGCGGTCGCTGTATTCTTGGGCCGTGACACAGGCACAGTGGTCGAGCCCGGCCTCGGCTCGCAGTGTCGAGAGCACCTGCCGTACCTCGTCGGCGCGAATCACGACCGCCGGTGCGTTCTCGTGGACCTCCTCGCGGACGACGTGCTCGCGTATCGGCTCGACCGGGTCGTCTGCCTCACGGGCCGGTGTGGCGACGGAGCGGGACATGCCCGAGACTGGACGCCGAGCCCGCCTCGCCGTGGTGCCCCAGCGGCGAGGTGCATTTATATTCGGCGAGTCGAGTGCAGCTATGAAGTACGTCAGGCTCTCGCTGTCGCTGCCGCCCGACGCGCGCAACCCGATGCACCAGTTTATCGTCGACCACGAGGGGTACGAGGCGTCGTATCTGCTTCAAGGGAACAACATCGACGACGACGTCCACACGATGCTGTTCTACGTCGACGGCCACCCGATAGCGCCATATCGGGAGGCCTTGGAAGCGACCGAGAACGTCGTCGAGTACGCTATCTCGCCGTGTCCGGACGGGTCGTTCTACCTCTACGTTCGGGACCGGTTCTCCCAGACCGGTCGGGGTATCGTCGACGCGGTCACCGCCGCCGGGCTGGTGGGCGTCTCGCCGGTCGCGTTCCGCGCCGACGGGACGATGGAACTCACGCTGGTCGGCCCGGGCCAGACGGTCCAGCGGGCACTCGACGCCGTCCCGGACGGCATCGGCGTCGACGTCCGCGAGGTCGGCGAGTACGCGAACCACCAGTTCGAGCCGAGCGCGGCGCTGACCGACCGCCAGTTCGAGGCCGTCGACGCCGCCGTCGACTGTGGCTACTACGACGAACCGCGAGAGGGGTCGACGGCGGAGGTGGCCGAGACACTGGGCTGTTCGCCGGGCACCGCCGCCGAACACCTCCGCAAGGCCGAGGCGCGGGTGATGGGGCGGCTCGTCGAGGGCGACGGGCCCGTCTGACCGGTATCCGCCCTCCCACCGGCGGCCCGCAACCCATAACGCTGCCCACGACATACCGACGCCAATGACACTCGCGGAGCTCGACTGGCGGGTCGTCGGCGAAGCCACCGACGACGGGCCGACGACGATGGCACTGGAGGAGATCGCCGCCGAGACCGCGGCGGCGGGCGGCCCGGCCACCGTTCGCGTCTACACCTGGCCCGACGTGCTCTCGCTGGGTTACAACCAGGACCCCGACACCGTCGACTGGGACTTTTGCGAGCGGGAAGGCATCGGGGTCACGCGCCGCCCGACCGGCGGCGGCGCCATCTACCACGACCACTACGCCGACCTCTCCTACAGCATCGTCGCGCCGGCCGACGCGGTTCCCGGCGACCTCATGGAGTGCTACCAGCTGTTCTGTGGCCCGGTTCTCGATGCCTTCGAGGGTATCGGTGTCGACGCGAGCTTCGTCGACGCGGAACGCGACGCCGTCCACCAGCCGGCCTGTTACCTCCGGGCGCTCCATCCCGCCCACGACATCGTCGGGCCGGACGGCCGCAAGCTCGGCGGCAACGCCCAGTACCGCCGGAAAGACGCCGTCGTCCAGCACGGCTCGCTGTCGGTGTCCCTTCGCCCGGAGCGCCACTGCGGCTGTTTCACCGGCGAGCCCGACACCGACGCCTTCCGCGAGCGGGTCGGTGCTATCGACGAGTACGTCGACGTCGAGCGGGGCGACGTGGTCGACGCCCTGTGCGCGACGCTCGCCGAGTGGGTCGACGCCGACGAGGGGCAATGGACAGACGACGAGCGGGCCCGCGCACGCGAGCGCGCGGAGTCGAAATACACCACCGACGAGTGGGTCCGGAAGTCGCCCTGACGCGGCCCGCCGGACACCCCCTGACAGATGTCGGAACCCCTTTTATTCGGCGTCCCCCACCGCTGTCCATGGTACGAGTCGGCGCACACACCTCTATCGCCGGCGGCGCGTACAACGCCGTCGACGAACAGGTCGAGTACGGTGGCAACTGCGGCCAGATATTCTCTCACTCCCCGCAGGTCTGGCAGGACCCCAACATCGAGGACGACGAGGCCGCGACGTTCCGCGAGCTGAGCGAGGACCACGGCGTCGGGCCGTGGGTCATCCACTCCTCGTATCTCGTGAACCTCTGTACGCCCAAGGACGACCTCCGGGAGAAGTCACTCGACTCGATGCAAAAGGAGGTCGACGCCGCCGACAAACTCGGCGTCGAGTACGTCAACGTCCATCTGGGCGCTCACACCGGCGCCGGCGTCGACGGTGGGCTCGACAACGCCGCGAGCGTGCTCGACGAGCTCGACGTCCCCGAGAGCGTGACGGTGCTCATCGAGTCCGACGCCGGCAGCGGCACGAAGCTCGGCGGGCAGTTCGAGCACCTGGCCACCGTTCGCGAACGGACCGAACAGGACATCGAGTTCTGTCTGGACACCGCCCACATGTTCGCGGCGGGCTACGACCTCTCGACCCCGGAAGGCGTCGAGGAGACCTTCACCGAGTTCGACGACGTGGTCGGGTTCGAGGACCTCGCCTGTATCCATCTCAACGACTCGAAACACGCCTGCGGGACGAACAAGGACGAACACGCCCACATCGGCGAGGGCGAAATCGGCGAGGCCGGGATGGCGGCGTTCGTCAACCACGACGCCGTCGCGGACGTGCCGCTGGTGCTCGAAACGCCCACGGAAAACGGCAAGAGCTTCGCGTGGAACATCGAGCGCGTACGGGAACTGCGCGACGAGAACTGATTCTCGAACCCGGCGCGTGCCGGGGCGTCGTTTAGCCGATACCAACCGGGCCCCCTGGGAGACCGTGACGGTGGTTCGCGTCGACGGCGGGCGGGTCACGGTCGGCGCCTGCGTCGCGGATTACGCTGCCCAGCCGGTGACGCCGGAGTGGACCTGACGGGTACCGGACCCACCTCCAACCGACAGTGCACTTTCGACCGTTCTGGCCCGCTGCAGTCGGGATAATTTCACTTCTCGTTTACGGTAAATATTAATAGTCGGAGTAATATGTACTCTCATATCTGTGGATAGAAACGGGTCGGTCGCGGTTCCGGACACTACTGGGCAGGGAACAACGATGAACTCAGATGCCGATGGAGACAGTGGATGGGCGGACGGTCGTATCGCTCGATGGACAACGGTGTTACTCGTCGTCGGGACGGTCGCCGTGGTCGCCGCGGCGCCGGTCTTGGGTGTGATGACGGCCGGGGGACCGACAGCGTCGGCCCCCCAGTCTGACGCCCCGACTGACGACGGAACTGTGGCTGCCGTCTCCGCGAACGCGACGGCCGAGGTGAACGCGACGAACGACACGGCGCCGCGGGTCGGGTTTCGGTCGGCACCGGCCGACCCGGAACCGGAGACCGTGACCCAGCCCAACGGGACGACCTTCGAGGCCCGGCAGTGGGGCGACGCGCGTCGACACGGCTGGGAGACGACGGACGGCTACACCATCGTCCAGTCCAACGAGTCGGGCTGGTGGTACTACGCCCGCGAGGCTGACGGAGCGCTCGAAGCGACCGACCGGCGCGTCGGGCTCGATTCGCCGGGCGACCTCGACAGACACGTCAGGCCGACGGCCGAGGTGCCTCAGTCGGCCCCGTCGATCAGTCCGGATTCGACGGGACAGCGCGCGTTCGAGCAGTCTCCCGGTGCGACCTCCGGACGGACCGACGTTCCGATTCCCCTCCTCTTTGCGAACTTCGCGGACACGGAGCCCGACTATAGCGCCGCCTCGTTCGCGGACCTCTACTTCGGGTCCGACCCCGACGAGGCGACCGGGCCCGGGAGCTTCCGTGAGTACTTCCTCGAAGCCAGCGACGGCCGGGTGAACTTCACGGCCGGGCCGGGCGTCGTCGGCTGGTTCGACACCGATACGACTCACGACGAGGCCGGTGCCGACTACGGCGCGGCCCGCGACTACGCCGCCGAGGCGATCCGGACCGCCGACGACTCGACCGACTTCTCGAAGTACGACCACGACGGCGACGGCCACGTCAGCGTGGCCATCGTCCACCCGGGCCCCGGGGAGGAGGTCTCCGGCGACTCGACGGACATCTGGTCACACCGCTGGGGGTTTCGCACGCCGATCGACACTGACGACGGCGTCGCGGTGACCGGGTACAGCCTCCAGCCCGAGACGGTCCCGTCGGGCGAACAGAACACAATCGGCGTGATGGCCCACGAGACCGGCCACCTGATATTCGACTGGCCGGACCTCTACCCGCGAGACGGGTATCCGGGCATCGACGACTGGGGCCTGATGGGCGGCGGAAGCTACGGCGGGCTCGCCCGGGGCGGCGACTCGCCGGTCCACCCCACTGTCTGGACGAAACGGGCACGGGGCTGGACGGAGACGCCGCGCATCGCCCCGTCGGACCAGCCGGGTATCCTCCCGCCGTCGTCGTCGGTCAACGACTTCTACCGGCTCGGCGACGACAGCGCGACCAGCGGCCACCACTTCCTGCTGTCGTTCCGCGCCGACGAGGGATTCGACCAAGGGCTGTTCGGGTACGGGTCCTCGAAAGAGCCCGGCCTGCTGGCCTGGCGAACCGACAACTCGGGCGTCTCGAACGGCGGCGACCTCGACCAGACGCTCTACCCGGGGACGGGGGGAACATTCGAGGGGGCGTCCTGTGCGGACTGTCAGAGCGATGTCAGTCTGACGAACGTCACCCGAGTCCACGACTCAGTCGTGTTCAACGACCCCCCACGCCGGAGCCTCGACGCCGGCGAGTCGGCGGTGTACGCCGTTCCCGTCGACACGACGCTGCCGGACGGTCGGACGGTGTCCGCCACGTGGCGGCTCTCCTCGCGGGCGTCGTGGGCCGACAACGACAGCGACCTCGACGTCGCGCTGACCAGCCCCGACGGGAGCCGGACGCTCACCGCGTCGGAGACCGAAACCAGCTACGAGGCCGCGCGGACGGCCGGCACGCCGACGAGTGGCGGCTGGAAGCTGGTCGAGAGCGCCGGTGACGACGGCGTCGACTACTACAGCGCGACGACGTATCCGACGCTTCCGCTCCCGACGGCGCTCGCCGTCGACGAGCGCGAACTCGACGCCGGCGCCGCGGCCGACCCGGACCCGGTGACGGCGAACGTCACGGTCCGGACCGGAAACCAGCCCTACGACACCGGCGCGTTCGACGCGTTGAACGCCTCGGCGTTCACCGTCGCGGTCGGCTCTGACACCGTCCCGGACGAGGACATCAGCGTCGCCAGACGCGGGCCGGGCGCGTACACGCTGACCATCACGCCTCCGGCGCGGGCGTCCGGCGGCTCCTACCGCCTCGCCGTCAACGCCACCGACGCGAAGGTCGGCGTCAGCCACACCACGAACACCTCGACGGCCACGGTTACCTACGAGCGCGGCGGCAACGCGGCGCCGACGGCAGCGGTGTCGGCCAACCGGACGAACGTGACCGTCGGCGACCCGGTCGCCTTCGACGCGAGGAACTCGACCGATTCGGACGGCTCGCTCACGGAGTACGCGTGGGCGTTCGGCGACGGGACAACGGCGAACGGTTCACAGGCCACGCACGCGTTCGAGTCGGCCGGGACGTACTCCGCCGAGGTGACCGTCACGGACGACGACGGGGCGACGGACACGGCGACCGTCACCGTCGAGGTGGCCGAGCCCAACGACGCACCGGCGCCAGCCGCGTCGGCCAACCGAACGAGCGTGACGGTCGGTGAAGCGGTCGCCTTCGACGCGGGCAACTCGACCGATTCGGACGGGTCGATTGCCGCCTACGACTGGACCTTCGGCGACGGCGCCGGTGGGGCGGCCGAGCGGGTCGTCCACTCGTACTCGTCGGCCGGGACGTACACGGTCGAACTCACGGTGACTGACGACGACGGTGCGACCGACAACGCGACGGTCACGGTCGAGGTGACCGAGCCCAACGAGGCGCCGACCGCATCGGCCTCGGCGAACCGGACGGCTGTCACGGTCGGCGAAGCGGTCAGCTTCGACGCGAACGAGTCGACTGACACCGATGGTCGTATCGAGCGATCCCAGTGGGCCTTCGACGATGGGACCACGGCGACCGTTTCCCAGCCCACTCACGCCTTCGCCTCGCCCGGGACCTACGCGGTCGAGCTCACGGTGACTGACGACGACGGTGCGACCGACAACGCGACGGTCACGGTCGAGGTGGCCGCGCCGAACACGGCGCCGACGGCAGTCGCCACGGCGAACGCCTCCACCGTCGCGGTCGGCGACGCGGTCGCGTTCAACGCGAGCCGGTCCACCGATGCCGACGGACGTATCGAAAGCTACGCGTGGAACCTGCGCGACGGATCTACCGTCTCTGGTCCCCGGACGACAGAGGCCTTCTCGTCGGCCGGGACGTACACGGTCGAACTCACCGTGACGGACGACGACGGCGCGACGAACACCTCGACGGTCGCCGTCGAAGTCGTCGAGGCCAACGAGGCCCCGACGGCAGTCGCCGCCGCGAACCGGACGGCCGTGAGCGTCGGTGATGCAGTGGCGTTCAACGCCAGCGAGTCGACCGACGCCGACGGCAGTATCGAACGCTACGAGTGGGACTTCGACGACGGGACGACGGCCAATGGCTCACAGGTCGTCCACGCGTTTTCGTCGAAGGGCACCTACGCCGTGACTCTGACCGTTACCGACAACCGCAGTGGAACCGACACCACCACGCGCTCCGTCGAGGTGACTGCGACCGACGACGACGGTAGCAGCGGTGGCGGCGACGACGACGGTAGCAGCGGTGGTGGCGACGACGACGGTAGCAGCGGTGGTGGAGACGACGACGGTAGCAGCGGTGGTGGCGACGACGACGGTAGCAGCGGTGGTGGCGACGACGACGGTAGCAGCGGTGGTGGCGACGACGACGGTAGCAGCGGTGGTGGCGACGACGACGGTAGCAGCGGTGGTGGCGACGACGACGGTAGCAGCGGA